>JBLMWR010000322.1:0-3166 GCA_050257335.1 Deltaproteobacteria bacterium
CAACTGATCGACGGTCAGTCGCTGGCGGTTCTGATCGGCCAGCTTCGGCGGCAGGCGGGGCTCGAGTCGCCCGGCGACATGGCCTCGCGCGGGTCGGTTCAGTCGTCGTACGTGCTGGGGACCGATGTGCCGTCCAATTCGAGCACAGCCAGCCGGCAGGAACTGCGCAGCGTGCCGCCCTCCTCCCATCCCGAAACGATCTCGCAGTTTCACGCCCAGCTTTCGACGCAGCACGCCGGCCGCGACAGCCGGTTCTTCCGGACGGCGGCCCGATTGATGCTGCAGGCGGCGCAGGCCCTGGAGCACGCCCACGAGTTCGGCATCGTCCACCGCGACATCAAGCCGGCCAACCTCCTGCTCGACACGCAGGGCGTGTTGTGGGTGACCGATTTCGGCCTGGCCCAGTTTCACGCCGACACCGGGCTGACGCGCTCGGGCGATATCCCCGGCACGTTGCGCTACATGAGTCCCGAACAGGCCTCCGGGCAGCGGACGCTGCTCGACCGGCGGACCGACGTCTATTCGCTGGGGGCCACGTTCTACGAGCTGCTGACGCTCGAACCGATCTTCAAGGGGCGCGACGTCCAGTATCTGCTGCACCAGGTCCTGCATGCCGAGCCGCGGCCCCTGCGGCAACTCGACAGGACGATCCCGGTCGAACTGGAGACGATTATCCTGAAGTCGGTGGGCAAGAGTCCCGACGACCGCTATCGTTCGGCGGAAGAGCTGGCCGCCGACCTGCAGCGGTATCTCGACAACCAGCCCATTCTGGCGCGCCGCCCGTCGCTGGTTGATCGGGCGCGTAAGTGGTCGCGGCGGCACCCGTCGGTGGTCGTGGCGTTCGTGCTCGTCCTGGCGACGATCACCGCCGGCTCGCTGATCAGCAACTATCGCGAGCAACTGCGCGCCAACGAAGCCGAACAGCGTTTTCAGCAGGCCCGCGAGGCCGTCGACGTGCTGATCGAAGTCGGCGAGGGCGAACTGGAGAACAACCCATTCGCCCAGGCGACGCGCCGCCGACTGCTGGGGATCGCCCTGGGTTACTATCAGGATTTTATCGATCAGCGGCGCGGCGACCCGGCTGCCCAGGGCGAGCTGGCAACCGTCCAGGAGCGGGTGAAGCGCATCCTTGCCGAATTGAACGTGCTCGAGCGCGAAGGGCACATGCGACTGCTGGAGAAGCCCGTCGCGCAGGACGCGCTGGAACTGCCGGAATCCCAGCGGCAGCAGTTGACGGGATTGCTGGCGAAATGGAAACAGGAGTGGGAGTCGACCCAGAAGGACTCCTGGGAGCTCAGCGCCGAAGCGCGGCGGCGGCGAGCCGTCTATATCGCCGAAGAGCATGAGCGGGAGCTGGAAAAACTGCTGTCGCCGAAACAGCGGCAGCGTCTGACGGAAATCATGATTCAGGATCAGGGAATCTTCGCGTTCAAAGGTCCGGAAGTGGTGGATGCCCTGCAGCTTACGAAGCAACAGCGCCAGGCGATCCGTGAGATCGAGCGGGACGCGTTCCGGCGTCCGTTTCATTTCGGGGGACCGGGGCGCGGATCCGACAAAACGCCGGGCGGGCCGCCGCGCCCGACCAAAAGAGAGATCGTCGAGAAGGTCCTGGGATTGCTCGACGAGGGGCAGGTGCAGAAATGGCGGGAACTGACCGGCGTCCCGTTTGCCGGTCTCGATGAGCCTCTTTTCCCGTGGATGCGCGGCGGGCCGTCTCGCGAGCCCCGCGCCCCGCGCGACGGGCCGTCTCGCGAGACCCCGCGGGGCGAAGGCGACGAGCGTACCGGCACCGAATGACCCCACCGGGCTCAAAATTAAAGAAATCTACCTTTTTTTTCGGCGGTTCCGGGTACACTGTCGTGACTGTACTGAGAAGATTTGGGGAGCGGATGATAAACGTCGTCACGCGACCGCATGCCAGCGCAGCGCAATGAGTACCCTTGACGCACGAACGCAGTTCCATCGCCCCATCTCCGCACAGGAAAAACAGGGCCCCGATTGCCAATGTATGCAGAAACGAGCGGCGCTGACCTCTCCTCCGCAAGGTCGCCTCGAAAATCGGAACAAGGTCCGTTAACTTCTGCCAGTGCACCGGCCGAGCCGGCGCACAGCCTGCGTAACCTCGCCGTTTCCCCCGCGCTGCGTCCGTGGATTCCGGGCGAATCGCCCGCCTTTGAGATGAAGTTTCTGCTTGATGAGGCTCGCGCCCGTGATGTGGAAACCCGCCTGGCGGCCCGTCTGACGCCCGATCCGCATGCCGATCCTGCGCTCGACAACGCGTACCGCATCACCACGATCTATTGCGACACTTCGGGCTTCGAAGTCTTTCATCGGCTGGGACCCCATCGTCGCCGCAAATACCGCCTCCGGCGGTACGGGAGCGAGTCGCTGGTGTTTCTCGAGCGCAAGACCAGGCAGGCTGAGCGGGTCCGGAAGCGGCGGACGATGGTCGACGATCGAGACTTGCCGGCGCTGTCGGCTTTCTCGACGGATTCCGGCTGGCCCGGCCACTGGTTCCACCAGCAGCTACTGCGCCGGCGGCTGGAGCCGGTCTGTGCGGTCCGGTACCTCCGCACCGCGTACGTTGGGACGGAGGATGAGGGGCCGCTCCGGCTGACGTTTGATCGCGACCTGCGCACCTGCCTGGCGCGTGACTGGGCGCTGCCGCCCGCCGCCTGCGGAATTTCCGTCTTGACTGGACAGGTCGTGTGCGAATTCAAATTTCGCGGCGCGCTGCCGGCATTGTTCAAGGGGGTGATCCGCGAACTGGCGCTCGAACCGACGGGCGTTTCCAAATACCGGGAGGGTTTTCGGGCGGCCGGCGGGGGGTCGAACGGGAGCCTCGGGCATGCCTGACTGGCTGGTGGACAAGGTTGCCGTCGAGGCCCCCGCTACGCCGGGAGAGTTGCTCATCCGCCTGATCCTCGCGCTCATTTTTGGCGGTGCCGTCGCCCTCGTCTACCGCTTCTCTCACGGTCGGGAACAGGGGGCCGGCGTGGCGCTGACGACGACGCTCGTTCTGCTTTCCGTCCTGATCGCCATGGTGTCGATGGTGATCGGCAACAGCGTGGCGCGCGCGTTCAGCCTGGTCGGCGCCCTGTCGATCGTCCGGTTCCGCACCGTCGTCGAGGACACCCGCGATACGGCATTTGTCATTTTTTCGGTC
>JBLMWR010000323.1:0-4758 GCA_050257335.1 Deltaproteobacteria bacterium
GGCGGTTGCGGCTGTCGAACGACGAATCCGACGACATCGCCTGGCTGGTCGGTCACCGCGACGGATTGCAGGATGCTGCTGCCTGGCCGAAATGCCGCTTGAAACGGTTGCTGGCCCGACCACTCGTTCACGAACTGCTCGCACTGGAACGCGCCCATGCCGCGGCGGCAAACGCCAGTCCGGCCGACATCGAATTTTGCGACACCTATTTGCGCACGACGCCGAAGGAGGAAATCGACCCGCCTCCCCTCATCACCGGCGACGATCTCGTCAGACTGGGGCTGCACCCGGGCGCGCAGTTCAAGGAGCTGCTCGAGAGGGTTCGCGACGCCCAACTGAACGGCGAAGTCAAGACGCGGGAAGAAGCGCTCGCGCTCGTCCGCCGAATCCTGGCCCGGCCTGAATGATCCGCGCACGACGAACCGTTTCCCCCCTTTCGTGCCGGGCAATACATCAATTGAATCGTCGTATCTCCCTTTCGAATAAGCCGTTGAGATCGATTTCAAATTCTTCGCGACTCCTCGTGATCCGCCGGGGCAGGCTTGCCGTTCAGTATATCAGTATGATATCATTGTGATATTCACGACCCTGTGAACGCCAAATTGCCGAAAGGGGCTGAATCATGAGCAGAGAAACCGCAATGCAGGTCACGAACGGCTGGCAGATGCTCCCCGTCAATCTGGCGCTGCTGCTGGGCGGCTTCGTGGCGACCATTTTCGTGATCGTCCTCGCGGACAGTTATGGAAGGGGATTCGCCCTGATGCTCTTTTTCACGATTCCCGCGATGGTCGCCGGGATCATCTCGCTCTGCGGGCACTTCACGCTCCAGCCCAACGGCGCCTGCGCCCTCGTGCTGTTTGGCGACTACCGTGGGACGGTTCGCCAGAGCGGGTTTTACTGGACGAACCCTTTCATGACGAAACTGAAGATCTCCCTCCGCGCGCGGAACATGGAGACTCAGAAGCTGAAGGTCAACGACAAGCGCGGCAATCCGATCGAGATTGCCGCGGTCGTCGTGTGGCGCGTGGACGACACGGCCCAGGCCCTGTTCGACGTCGATCAATACGCCGAATACGTCAAGATTCAAAGCGAGACTGCGGTGCGGCACCTGGCCAACAGCTATGCCTACGACTACGGCGAAGAAGGAGAAATTACGCTGCGCAGCGGCGTTGACGAAGTGTCGGCGGCCCTGTGCCGGGAATTGCAGGAACGGGTCGGCAAAGCAGGCGTCGTGATCGAGGAAGCGCGCCTGACGCACCTGGCGTACGCTCCTGAAATCGCCAACGCGATGCTCCGCCGGCAACAGGCCGAGGCGATCATCGCGGCCCGGCAGAAGATCGTCCACGGCGCCGTCAGCATGGTGCAGATGGCGCTGGAAGACCTGGCGAATAAACAGGTAGTCGATCTCGACAACGAGCGCAAGGCGGCAATGGTCAGCAACCTGCTGGTGGTGCTGTGCGGCGAAGCGGAAGTGACGCCGGTGGTCAATACCGGAACCTTGTACACGTGAGACAGTCCTTCGGAGCCTGAGCGGCGGCAGCCGAATCGAATCAGTCGTCAGTTGTCAGTGGGCCGTTGGATTCTGTGACGGGCGAGAAGTGATGACGTACCCGCCGAGAAAGGACCAGTGGCTTTTCGTCCTGCTGATGCTGGTCAGCCTGATTCTCTTCGGCGGGGCATTGTTGTCGGTGGGAGCGTCGTTCTGGAAACACGAGCCCGGCCTCTGGGTGCCGGGTATCGTGTTTGCTGCAGTCGGTTCCCTGGTGCTGTGGATTCTGCTGGGATCGCGGTATGAAATCACCGCGACACATCTGCGGCTGCGGCTCGGTCCGTTTCGCTGGGCGCTTCCTCTGGAGTCCATTGTAGAAGTCTATTCCACGAGTCGGTTTGGGAACGATTTCGGATGGGGATTGGCGCTGTCGCTCGATCGAATCCGGATCAAATGCCGCGGCCGGCTCATGCCCTTCTGGATTTCGCCGGAAGACAAATCGGGATTCGTCGCGGAACTGGTCCGCGCGCACCCCGGGCTGAAGGTGACGCACGACGGATGAAATCACGGAAATCATTTCTGCTGCGGCTGGATCCGGCGCTTTACGAAGCCCTCGAGCGCTGGGCGCAGCACGAGTTGCGCAGCGTGAACGGTCAGATCGAATTCATCCTCAAGCAGGCCGTCCTCGCCCGCGACCGCAAGGCGCTCCCCGTGAAGGACGAAGAGACGAAGCGTCGCAAGGACACGGGGAAAGGCGGTTGAGTTGGACTGGACGAAACGCCGCGCAGAAGACTGCTGGCGGCCAGCATTCCGTGCGGCGGGCTTCCTCAGCCCGCCCCACGCCCACCAGGCATACGAACCCGGCCGGTCGAGAATTGCGGCGATTCTCCTGCGGAACCCTTTCAGGGTTCGCTTCCATTATTTGGTCCAGACCCGGGGTTGCCTGCCTGTGGCGGACAACCCTGGGCTGGGCTGCAGAACGCGTTCAGCGTAACGGCTGTCCGACAGTTGGCCGCGAAGAGAGCTGGCGGTACACTCACACGTCGATATCGACAGTCGCCTCGTGCACCCGGTCAGCCCTGATTCTCCGGAGAGACACCCATGCGATCCGCCGCTCGACGTCTGCTACGTGCCCTTCTCATCGTCGCCTTTTCCGACATTTCGGCTCTGCAGGCCGCGGAACCGAAGGTCGAGCTTCTCTGGCCCCAGGGAGCGCCCGGCGCGGTCGGGACGGAAGACGGCGACAAGCCTGCGCTGACGATCTGGCAGCCGGCGCCGGACAAGGCCAATGGCTGTGCCGTCGTGGTTTGTCCTGGCGGCGGATATGGTCATCTTGCCGTCGATCATGAGGGGAAGCAGGTCGCAGAGTGGCTGAACTCGCTGGGCGTGACGGCGTTCATGCTCAAATACCGGATCGCTCCGCGTTACAAGCATCCCGCGCCGCTGCAGGACGCGCAGCGGGCGATCCGAACCGTGCGGGCCCGCGCAGTCGAGTGGAAAGTCGATCCGCATCGCGTCGGGATCATGGGCTTCTCGGCAGGAGGCCATCTCACCTCGACGGCGGCGACTCATTTTGATGATGGCAAGGCCGACTCTCCCGACTCGATCGAAAAGACGAGCTGCCGGCCCGATTTCGCGATCCTCTGCTACCCGGTGATTTCCTTGACGACGCCCTATACCCACGTCGGCTCGAAGAACAACCTGCTCGGAAAGGACGCCGACGACAAGCTCGTGCAAAGCCTGTCGAACGAGCTGCAGGTGACCGAGAAGACGCCGCCGACGTTCCTGTTCCACACCAGCGAAGATTCGGGCGTGCCTCCTGAGAACAGCGTGCTGTTCTACATGGCCCTGCGCAAGGCGAAAGTGCCGGCGGAGCTGCACATCTATGAGAAAGGCCCGCACGGCGTGGGGCTCGCGCAGAAGGACCCCATTCTCTCGACCTGGTCGGGGCGCCTCGCCGACTGGCTCAAAGCGCGCGGGCTCCTTAACGTGCCCAGGATCGTTGCCGACGGCCCCGACGCGGTGACCGACCCCGACTTCGCCGTGCAGGGGGAGTACGCGGGCGAGATCATGACCGATGACGGTGTGAAGAAAATCGGGGTCCAGGTGATCGCTCGCGGGAACGGCAAATTCACGGCGGTCGGATACGTCGGCGGTCTTCCCGGCGACGGCTGGCAAGGGCCGGAAAACAAATACCGCTCCGACGGCGAACGGAAAAATGGCGTTGTGACATTCGGCGTTGTGGAGATCGCCGCCGCCACGATCAAGGACGGCCTGTTCACGATCACCACCGTCGGCGGGACGGTGATGGGACAGTTGAAAAAAATCACGCGGCAAAGCCCGACGCTGGGCGCCAAGCCCCCCGAAGGGGCGGTCGTTCTGTTTGACGGGAAGAAAGCCGATCAGTTCGAAGGGGGACGCATCACGAAGGACGGATTGCTTATGCAGGGAGTCACCAGCAAGAAGAACTTCCAGAGCGGGACGCTGCATCTGGAGTTCCGCACGCCGTACATGCCGCAGGATTCGGGGCAGGGTCGCGGCAACAGCGGATGCTACCTGCAGGGGCGGTACGAAGTGCAGATCCTCGATTCGTTCGGGCTGGACGGAAAGGACAACGAAGCCGGCGGGATTTACTCGGTGAATGACCCCGCTCTCAACATGTGCTTTCCGCCGCTCGCCTGGCAGACCTACGACATCGACTTCACCACCGCGCAGTATGACGGCGCCGGGAAGCTGACGAAGAACGCCCGCATTACGGTGCGGCACAACGGCGTCGTCGTGCAGAACAATGTCGAGCTCCCCAACCGCAAGACGACCGCCGCGCCGGTCGAAGTCGGCCCGGAGCCAGGGCCTGTTTACCTGCAGGACCACGGCAACCCGGTAAGATTTCGGAACATCTGGTTTATGGAAAAGAAGTAGGAGACGCGGGACAGGTCATTGCCGACTTCCGAACAGTACACACTTGCATTTTACGAGCCGCTTGGAGCTGCCGGGTTGGCGGCACGCATGCAATCAGCCCGGGATCATTTGGTCATCGAGCGGCTCAAAGGAATGCTTTCTATCGGACAACGCATCCTAGATCTGGGATGCGGCTATGGCCGGATCGCAAGTCCTTTGGCGCAAGGAGTGTTCCGTGTTGCGGGGGTTGACCCGCTGCACCCGATCGTGCCCGCGCCACAATCACCTTGCCGCCTGAAGTTTCGAGGGGCCTCGGCAGCGTGACTCGGTCAAATCTCCAAGGGAGCCAATTCGATGGTCGCCGCCAGGCG
>JBLMWR010000324.1:0-3919 GCA_050257335.1 Deltaproteobacteria bacterium
AGCAGGCCGGCATTGCCGTCAATGGCTGCTTCATTGTCGGTGCCGACGGGGAAGCCCGCGCATCCCTCGACCGGCTCGTGCAGTTCATCCTCGAAAGCCCGCTGGCCGACGTGCAGATCACGCTGCAGACGCCGTTTCCCGGCACCACGCTCCATCGCCGACTGCAGCAGGAGGGGCGTCTGCTGGCAGATCGCGGCTGGCCGCACTACACGCTCTTTGACGTGGCGTTCCAGCCCGACAGGATGACAGTTCAGGAACTGGAAGTGGCGTTTCGGGATGTCCTGAGAAATGTCTTTGCCCGCGACGCCGCAGTGAAGCGCGACCGCTTGCGGCGACAAATCTGGCGCGGAAACGCGAGGCTCCAACGATGACCGTCATGACGCTTCTGAAATATCTGATCGGCAACCGGCAGGCAATCCTCGACATCGCCGGCAGCCGCCAGTCGCTGTGGATCGGCCTGCTGTTTGTCCTTTCTGCGGGGCTCGCCCGGGAATATGACGGAGCCGACCTCTGGCACGAACCATGGCATTTGGTGCTTCCGCTGGGAGCTTCTCTCCTGACTTCGTTTCTTCTGTTCTGTCTTGTCTATGCCATCGGCTGCCGGCGGGGGTGCCCCGGAGGGCGATTTTGGAAGCTTTACTGTTCATTCTTGAGTCTCTATTGGATGACGGCCCCGCTGGCGTGGCTCTACGCCATTCCGGTGGAGCGGTTCCTCTCCACCGCTGACGCCACCACCGCGAATCTGTGGCTGCTGGCTTTGGTTGCCTTGTGGCGAGTCAGCCTGATGACGCGGGTTATTGCCGTCCTGTTTCAGGCCGGTGCTTGGGCCTCTTTTTTCGTAGTCATGTTTTTTGCGGATACGGTCGCTCTGGTGCTTCTGTACCTCACGCCGCTCCCGGTCTTCAATGTCATGGGTGGTATTCGTCTTTCACCCAGCGAAAGGATCATTCAGGGAACGGCGATTCTCGTTGGCTTGGCCGGAGTCACCTCCTGGCCGATTTGGCTCATTGGCATGAGCATCGTCGGATTCCCACGGCGATCGGACTGGACGCCGGCGGTGGAGGGACCCTCCGCCGGGAAAATCGGTCCTTCCCTGTGGGGACTCGCGTGTCTCTCTCTTGCCGTCTGGATTATTGTGTTGCCGCGAACGCAGTCGGAACAGCAGCTCAAGTGGCTGGTGGAGCGCGACCTGAGGGCGGGACGCCTGGAAAGGGCGGTCCGTCTTCTGTCGGCCCATGAGCGCGCCGACTTTCCGCCTCACTGGGATCCGCCGCCGCAACTCGGATACGGCGAGGAGAGCCCCTCGATCGTTGATATCATGGAGATGGTTGTCGCGGCGGATGCCAGACCCTGGATTCGCGAGATTTTTGCCGCGAAGTACCTCAATCATCTGCGCGGTACGACGTTTTCGTATCACGGTCCGGCGCGACTCGGCGAGTTGACCGACGACGAACTGGACCGCGTCCTCACCGCGCTGGAGAACCTCCCGGGCGTGCCGGCGTTCGTGGTCGAAGAGCGTGACACGTTTGAGATGCTGCAAAGGCAGAATCATCGGAAGGATCTTCGAGACCGAATCCGAGTGCTTTTTGCGCAGGTCGGACTCGAACCACCGAAAGATATCGAATATACCCGTCCGCTGGACGGAGCAGCGCCCGGCAGCAAAGATCCGGCAGCAGAGGAAGAATCGGATCCGAACGCCGATTCGCAGTAATGCGACGCGTGGGGCCGGCCTCCGAAGAACGAAGTTTGAGTGCTCTCGCGGAAGCGGCAGGATGCCGCTTCTACGAAAGTTCAAGCAGAGGCGATCCAAAGGGGAGCGTGACGATCGGGCGGCCGGCGTTGTTGAGGTACTGCTTCGTCGTGTCGATTCCCAGGTGCCGGTAAATCGTGGCCAGCACGTCCTGCGGAGGCTTGGGGTTGGTCTTTGGAAAGGCGCCCTTGGCGTCTGACTCGCCGACGACGCGGCCCCCCTTCACCGGTCCGCCGGCAAGCGCCGCGCTGAAGACGTTCGGATAGTGGTCGCGGCCGGCGTCGTTGTTGACGCGCGGCGTCCGCCCGAATTCTCCCCAGGCGACGACCAGTGTCGTGTCGAGCAGTCCGCGCTGGTCGAGGTCTTCGATGAGGGCCGCGTAGGCCTGATCGAAGCGCGGCAGGAACCCCAGCCGCAACGACTCGAAGCCCTTGACGTGCGTGTCCCACCACCGCAGATCGACAGTTACGAGGCGGACGCCGGCTTCGACGAGCCGGCGGGCGAGCAGAATCCGCTGGCTCCACGCCGGCGCGCCGCAACGATTGGACGCTCCCGGGTCGAAGGCTGGCATGAAGCCATATTTTTCGCGGACCGAGCGCGGCTCGGCATCCAGGTCGAACGCCTCGCGCGCCGCGGGAGACGTCAAGATTCCCCAGGCCTGGTGCTGGAACCGGTCTGACGCCTGAATCTGGCCGCGGGCGTCGAGATCCCGGCGCAGGCGGTCGAAGCCGGTGAGCAGATCGCGGCGATCTCCCAAACGGTTGACGTTAACCCCCTCGGTCAACTCGAAATTCGGCACTTTGAAAGGCCCGGTCGACGCGGGGTCGGCGAGCGTCTCGAAGGGTTTATTGGCGACTCCCAGATACGCGGAATTCGCCCCCGGGACGATTCGGGGGATCATGACGTATGTCGGCAATTGGGGGTTCAGGTGCCCGAGCTGCTCGGCAACGATCGAGCCGCAACTGGGATGGATATTCTCGTCGGGATTCGGGCCCGAGTTGTAGCCGGTGAAGCAGATCTGATCGCCCGTGGAATGCCGCGCGTCGTGGTGGTTCAGGCTGCGGACAATGGACCATTTGTCCATCACCTGGGCACATTTGGGAAGCATGTCCGAGAGGGTGATTCCCGGAACTTTCGTGGAGATGGTGCCGAATTCGCCCCGGTATTCGAGCGGGGCGTCGGGCTTGGGATCCCACATATCGACATGGCTGGGTCCCCCCCGCATCCAGAGGATGATGACCGAATTGGGACGGGTCGAATTACCCGCCTCAGCTTCGGCCCGCAGAAGCCGGGCCAGTGACAAGCCGCCGGCTCCGAGGAGGCCGGCCTTCAGAAACGCACGGCGGTTCGTGCGGAGATTCCGCCGGAATTCGGCGCAACCGATCTGGCGGTTCAGCCCACTCATGCGGCAATCTCTCCCATCGCGAAGGTCGGGTTGATCGCGGTGATAAGCCATCATACGTATCATCGGACAATATATCCAGCGAGATTTATGCGTTCTGGTCCCGTGGGGCGGGTTTCTCACCTGCCCGTCGGTACTCCGTTGGTGTTCAATTTGGTATTCTGTGCCCCAGCGGTCTGCCGCTCAGGCCGTGGGACGGGCCAGATCGACGGCTTCATGTACTACAACGGACAGATCCTCGCTCGGCAACCGCTTTCCTTTTTTCCTACCGGAGGAACCCGCCATGCCTCGTTTCGCGACATCGATGCTGCTGATCACGCTGGGTTTGTGTCTGGCCGCTGGAAATGGCTTTGCGGCAGACAAGCCCGCCGGTCTCGACAAGACTGGAAAGCCCGACCTGAAGTCCGCGGGGCAACTGGCGTTCGGCCCCGAGGGGGTACTGTTCGTCGGCGATTCGCAGGGAGCGGCGATTTTCGCGATTGGTGTTTCGCCGGCCTCGGGCGGCAAGAGCGCCGGCCAGTTCAAGGTCGAAGGGGTCGATGCGAAACTGGCGTCGCTGCTGGGAACGAAGGCGGGAGACATCCTCATCAACGACATGGCGGTTCAGCCCGGGTCGGCGACCGTCTACCTGAGCGCCTCGCGCGGCCGCGGACCGGATGCCGAGCCGGTCATTGCCACGGTCAATGCCACCGGGAAGGTGGCCTTGCTCGTCCTCGACAATGTGCCGTACGCCAAAGTCACGCTGACGAACGTCCCCGGCCTGGAGG
>JBLMWR010000325.1:0-6873 GCA_050257335.1 Deltaproteobacteria bacterium
CTCAGCCCGCCCGTCACCCTCACATTGCGACTGCGCACCAATCTCGTCGCGGAAATCGCGGCGCGGTCCTCTTCGTGTTTGTCGGAGGGCTGCGGTTCGCGTTGTTCACGGGCCGGCTGGCGAAGTCCGCCCGACGGGGTGTCAGCAAGTTGCACCGTGCCGGCCCCGTCCTTACGGCTTCTCACTCAAGTCGCACTGGCAGACCAACTGGCCGCAGCCGGGGCAGCCCTTCCCGTATTTCTCCAGCACCGCCTGCTCCAGGTCGACGTCGGCGACGTTGGCGATGGTCGCCAGCCAGGCGAGGACATCGGCAAATTCGCGGGCCAGCGCGGCGCGGTCCCCCTCGCGGAGCGCGGCCGCCAGCTCGCCCACTTCCTCCATCAGCCACATGAACGTCCCGTCGATCCCGCGGGCTTCGTCCTTCGACGAATACATCGTCCGGATCAGCGACTGCAGCTCCGAAAGCGACATCGATTTTCTGACATGCGGCGCGTCTTTTGACATGATGATTTCTCATTCAAGCTCATCGCGCAACTTCTGCGCCGCTTCGTTGTCGGGCTCGCGCTCCAGGAGCTTGTCGAGACGCGAGCGGGCGGCCTCTTTCCTGCCGGCGGCGGCCTCGGCACGCGCCAGCTCGATTTCGACGTCGCCCGCCTCCGGTTTCAATCTCAAGGCCATCCCCCATTCCTCGACCGATTTGTCGAAATGTTTCAGCCCGGCATGCCCGCGGGCGAGGATCTGATGCGTCTCCACGTCCATGACGTCGATGTACAGGGCCAGCCGCGCGTAGCGGACGGCCTCGGCGAATTCCTCATTCTCGAGTGCCATCTGCGCCAGTTTTTTGCGGACCGCGGGATTGTCGCCGTCAGCCACGACCAGCCGCTCGAGCACGGGCTTCAGTTTTTCGTACTCGAACGTCTTGAGATAGGCCGTCGCCAGCCCCTTCAGCCAGGGGACGTGATCGGGATCGTGCTTCAGCCCCAACTCGTACAGCGCGGCGGCCGCATCGTACTCCGTCTGCTTCAGCCGCAAATCGGCCAACAGCTCGAGAACCTGCGGATGCGGGTCGTTTTTGTCGAGGGCTGCTTCCAGCCAGCCGATCGCCGCCGGCACGTCTTCGCTACGCAGTTCGAGCCCGGCCATGACGACGGCGGCAAGCGGTTCCCCCTTTTTCTTTTCCAGTGCCGCCAGGGCGATCTTGCGGGCTTCCTTGCGCTTTCCCAGCTTGAACAATTCGTGCGCGTACCGCGACGCGACGCGCGTGTCGTCGGGATGGTCTCGCCAGGCTTTCTCGGCTTCGGCCGGAGTCACCGTCTCTTCGAGCCGCCGGCCGCGAAGCTGCGAGACGATCGTTTCGAGATAATCCCGATATCCCTGCTCGAAGACGGCTTTTTCGACGCCGAAGACCTTGGGGATCGCCTCGTCGGTCGAGAGGTTGTCGCGGTAGGCCGCCAGCAGCTTCGCGGTCGAGTCGCGCCCGAACTTGTCGAGCATGTACTCGGCGTACAGCCGGCTCTGGCAATAGGCCATCTGCCAGTCGAGAGGAGTCTTCGGACGGCTGAAGCCATGGTTGAGCGTATCGAGATTCATCAGGTCCCCCTTCGGGACCCGTTCCAGCAGCAACTGGTTCCAGATTTCGGGGCGCGGCGACTCTTCGCTCAGCACAGCCAGGGCTTCGGTGTACCAGTGCGGGATGTTGAAGTTCGTTTCCTGCAGGGTCAGGATGTGCACGAATTCGTGCTTGAGCACCTTCGCCCAGTTGAAGGGCTTGTCGGCCGCGGTCGGCGAGGCCAGGGCCACGATCATCCCGGTCGAAGCGCCAATCGTCTGCACCCACGGCAGCCCCACCATCCGCGCGCTGAACCACTGGTGGGCTGACAGACCCTTCGATTTGTTGTAGATTTCGAACTGCGTTTTTTCGGGCGGCTCGTAGCCAAACTGCTTCACCAGCGCAGAGTAATGTTCTTCGAGGAATTCGGCCATATACCGCCCCAGCACCAGATCGGCCTGCGAGTCGACGCGAATGAGGAAGTGCTCTGTGGCAATCGTCTCGTAGCCGTCCAGCAGCTTCAGGACCTTGCGCATGTTGCTGACGCGGATGTGGTAGGGATCGGCTTCCAGCGCCTGATCGAGCAGCCTTTGCGCCTCGTCGATCCGCCCGACCCGCATGTACAGCATCCCGAGGGCCGATTTCGGGCCGGAAAGCTGCGGCATCGAGACGATCGCCTGCTTGTAGAACCGCTCGGCCAGATCGAATTTCTTGCGGGCTTCGAGTTCGGTCCCGACGGTGTACAGAAACTTTCCAGGACGCGGGTTCCGCCGGGCGACGGAAACGACCAGTTCCCCAACGCGGCTCGAGACCTTTCCATCCGTTTCTTCGATCTTGTCGAGATGAGCGAACAGCTCGTCGATCTCGGCTTTTGCGGGGGGGCCGTCGAGCAGAATGCGGCAGGCCGCCACCCGCCCCAGCACCTCTTCGTCGTGCGGGTTCACCGCCAGCGCCTGCTCCAGCGGTTTCAGCGCTCCGAGAACGTCGTCGTCTTCGAGCTTGACGTCGGCCAGCGCGACGAGCACCAAAGGCAACCGCGAATTGATTTCGACGGCGCGGGCAACATGCAGGGCGGCGTCGGCGAGCGAATGGTCCTGCAGGGAGGCGAAGGCCAGGCCTGCGTGCGCTTCGGCCGCCTGCGGATTGATGGCCAGTGCCTTCTTCAGCTCGGGAATCGCCTGTCCCCGGTTGTATTTTTCCAGCAGCAGCATCCCCGCGATGAAATGCGACTGCCAGCACTCTTTGTCTTTCGCGAGCGCGTCTGTGCACAGAGTGTTGACGACGAAGTCGAAGATCTGCGGGACGCTGTGCCAGCGGGCGTACTGCGACGCGCCGCGGGCGACCAGGAGCAGCGTCTCAGCGTCTTCGGGCTGGTTCTGGTTGTAGAACTTCACGAACCAGTGGTAACCGTCGTCGGCCTGCTTCAGTTTCCCGACGGCCGTATTCAGATCGGCTTCGACCAGGCGCGCCAGCGGCAGATTGGCGTCGATTTTAAGGGCCCGCGCCACGGTCCGCGCCGTGTCGTCATATCGCCCGTGCGCGAGATAGACTTCCGCGAGTCGCGCCAGGAGTTGTGCGTCCCCTGCGGCGTCTTTCGCAGCCCGCTCCAGGATATCCGTCGCCTGTTTCCAGTCGCCCCGCGATTCGAAACAGCGGCTTCTGCCGATCGCCACTCGGGCCGGCTCGGCGTCCTTCTTCGCCAGGCTCTCGTACACCTCGAGCGCTTCGTCGACACGGCCTCGCTGCCAGTGGATGCGGGCCTCTTCGAACTGCTCGGCGTTATCATCGGCACCGCGGGCGACGGACAGCGGAAACATCGCGGCCAGCGCGACGAGAGCAAGCCACGATGGGGAACATTTGCAGGACGCGCGCGCAGGTTTCGCAGATGCAGGGGACATGCTGATGATTATAACTGCTTGAACAAATTCAGCGTAATATGCGCCTGCCCCTGATGGTGGGCTTCGTGCCAGACGATAATCTGCAGGGCCTTGCCGATGCTCAGCCCCCGTTCCTTGAGGGCCGGGGGGATCTTCGGCAGATCAGCCTCAGTGAACTGTGAGAGGGTCTTGCGCAGATGTTCGCGCGACTGGGCCAGCACGTCGCGAATCGTCGCCAGCGAGGGAATGTCGTCGTCCGGCATGCTCCCGCCTTTGAAGCGCGGCACCAGATCGGCGAACGCGGGGGATGTTCCCAGAAAGCGCTCGGTCGCGAAAAGTTCTTCGGTAATGCCGATGTGCGTGAGCTGCCAGGCAACATGCGCCCGCCCCGGCCCGGGCCGCCATCCCAGGGCCTTCGAGGGATCGGGCAGCTTCTCGATCGCCGAGAGCGTCCCCAGCGTCCGCTCGCGATTGAGGTCCATCTGTTGCAGCGTCATGTCGATCAAAGGCAATGTCATTTATTGCGTCTCCAGAAAATCGAGCTCAAGTCACAGAACAGGCTCGCTACGCGACAACACGCCCCGAAGCCCACGGGCGGGTACCGACCGGTAGGTTGGTCGGTCCCCGTGGGACCTTCTGAACGTCTACACGCAACCTCTTGCTGTCCGCCCTCTTGTCACATCACACACGCGACCGAGTACAGCGAAGGCAAGTGTATCATTCTGTAAGATGCGACCGCAAACCTGCCGGATTCACCCGTCGAAGTACCCCAGCGTCCGCAGGTACTCCACGCTCTCCACGACGCGCTGCTGGTACGCCGCGAGCGAAAGTTCCGGCTCATCCGCGATCCCTTCGATCTCGATGCTGTAAGGGCCGCGGAATCCACAGTCGCGCATAATCTGGTATACCCGCAGAAAATCGACCCCGCCGCCGCTCCCCAGAGCCGGAAAGTTCCAGTCGGCGAACCGCCCGGATGAATCCTTCAGGTGCAAATGTTTGACTAGATGGCACACCTTGGCCAGCGCCACTTCGCCGCAGATGTCCTCGTTGTAATAGACGATGTTCCCCGTGTCGAAATTGAGCTGCAAATTGGGATGCGCGAGGTCGGCCATGATCTGCCGCATCTCGCGGTGATTGACGCACAGTCCGTGATGCGTTTCGAAACAGACAGTGATCCCCAGCTTCGCGGCATAATCGCCGATGCGATTCAAGTTCGCGTAGATCCGGGCGAGTTCGTCGTCATCGCCCGCAGCGCCGGCGTCGGCGACCACGAATTTCACGCCGAAGTGCGACGCCATGTCGAGCTGGCGGCGCATCACGGCCACGACGGCTTCCTGCAGGGGATTTCCGGCCATGCAGGTGCAACTGGCGACGCGGACGCCGTGGCCTTCCAGCAGCCGCTCGACCGACCGCAGCCCTGCCAGGGTCGATTCGGTCGTGACCAGGGGCGGGGCGCCCGTGCGCGAGCGGAACCCGGCCCGGCGGATCGGGAATTCGACGTATTCCAGCCCGGCCGCACGAATACCCTCGATGGCCGCGGCGCCCCCCAGATGTCCGTAGCTGTTCGTATGGCAGGCGACGATCGGGGGCATCTCCGGATAGTAAAGGACGCGGTTGGCATTGACAACCGGCGCGATGCGCCCGTGGGCCGGGTTTCCAACCTGCCCGTGCCTGCGAAGTATGACGACTGCGCCCTGCACGTTGGAAGGCGGCTCGAGAGGAGCGGGCTGCCCGCTCCGCGTGAGTTTCAACCTGACCGCGGTGCAAATGAGCGGCGTTTGAGACGGGCACGTTGGCAACCTGCCCCATAGCGGGCGGTCAGGATCCTGCCCCGCCGGGGCCCGGCCCCGGTCCGGTTCCCCCCGCGGCACGAGCGGTGCTCGCCTCGCGGACGAGAATGTCGGGAAGATGCACCGTCATCCCTTTGACGCTGACATTCAGCGTCGGCCAGTCGGTGGGGGGAGTGATCAGCTCGTAACCTTCGTCATTCACCAGGACCGTGTCCCCCACCTGCGCGGGACCGACCGTGGGATGCCAGTGCACGGCCATGCGCGGCATGAGGGTGAAAGCCAGAGAGGGAACGAGCTGCACTTCGCTGGGACGGTAGCCGGCGACGTCGGCCTGATCGGCGACCTGCCACTCTTCGGCGATCCCCTGCTTTTCGTAAATCCGGTGCACCTTCTGCCAGACGATTGAAAGCGGCAAGCCCGCCTGCGAGAAAAACATCCCGGTGGCTTCCAGCATACCGGCCTGCTGAAAGGCGATGAGCAGCTCGTTGGGCGGGCTGCCGAACACCACCGAGCGCGTCGCCGTGCAGCACAAGCCCCACCGGATGACGGTCGCCGACAGGAAACACCAGCGATGCAGCGGCTGGCTGCCGAAGTTCCAGTGCCGGTAGGCAAGCCCCCGGCCGTCGGCGACGGCCCGCAGACGCAGCGGCTGCGCTTCGTGGCGGATCAGGCGGTTGGCGAGTTGTCCGGCGATATCGGATTCGGTCTGCCCCGGTTCAATGTGCCGTGCGGTGGCTTCCACCGCATGCGCCACGGTCGTCCCCAGTTTCCGCAGTCGTTCGCATTCGAGGGCCGTGAGCGGCAGACGGAGCGCGGAAATGTCGGCGGATTCATCGGTGGCCCCCGTCTGGCTGGAATCGCAGGCGACGTTTCTGCCGCGGCACAGATCGTCGAGCAGGCCGATCCGGCCTTCATGCCACGGCCGCTGCTTCAATTGAAACCCCAGGCCTCCCAGTTGCCGGTCGAAAAGCTGGCCCGAGTCGACATTGTTCGCGACCACGACCCGCGCCTCGGGGGTGATGAACAGTGCCGCGGCCGGCTCGCTGCCGGCATGACGGGGACATTCGGCTCCCGACGTGAACCAGGCGAAGTTGCACGGCTGCCGGATGAGAAGCGCGTCGTAGCGCTTGCGCGCCAGAAACTCGGCGATTTGCGCCTGCTTGCGCTCGACGTCCTCATACCGATCGGGATCGGTGATGTCGAATTCGCCGGACGAAAGCGGGTGCGCCGTCTGGTTCATCACGGTCGCCATGGAGTGCATCCGAGAGAATGACGAATGTCGAAGGCCGAAAGACCCCTTTACTATACCACACGCGAGCACCCCGTGCGCATCGGAAAAATCGTCAAAAACGTCTCTGGAACGGCCCTTCCGGGCCGTCATCCTCGGCGCGGAAGGGCAGCTCGGCCGGGCCACTTCCACATGGTTACGAGACTTCCGAATCGAACACGCGAACTTTCTTCCACGTCGCCTTGTTCTCTTCGATGAACTGGAGGTGCCGCGGGTGCTGCTGATAGGCGTCGTGATCGACCAGCGTGCGGAAGACGACGTGGAGGCCGACGTCGAACGCGCGATCGTTGACGGGACGAGTCAGTGCGTCGCACAGAACGCCCGCGCTGAAGTACACCACGCCCGCATGGTTCGAAAGGTACTTGTGGC
>JBLMWR010000326.1:0-4506 GCA_050257335.1 Deltaproteobacteria bacterium
CCTCCACGTGCAGATGATCTACCTGTTCCGCTATATGTCGGCGGTGCAGGAGCTATTGGCGCGGGCGCGCCGCAAGGAGTTCGGTCGGATCTACGAATTCCGCGGCCGGCTCCCCAAGGACCTGGCGTCGTATTCGCGCTACGTCGAGGAACTCGGGCGCTACAAAGGGGGAATCTTTTTCGAGATGGCCGGGCACCTGGTCGATCTGCTGGTGGCGCTGCTCGGCAAGCCCCGCAAGATCACTTCCCTGATGGCCCATCATCACACGGCCGATCCGAAGAACTTTGTCGACAACGGGCTGGCCCTGTTCGAGTTCGACCAGGCATACGGGATCATCGAAGTTCCGGCGCTGGAAGTCGCTCCACACGCCCGGCGGATTGAAGTCTACGGAACGGAAGGGGCCCTGGTGATTCCGCACCTGGGAAGCGGGCACCTCGCGAACAAGAACATCCAGCCCGTCGAAGTCTTCCGTACCGGGGCCGCCGACTGGCAGATGCTGGAACTGACCGCGGCGACGCTGCAGATCGCCGATCTGCGCGAATTCGCTGCGACCGTCGCCGGCAAAAAGCTTCCAGACTTCGGTATGGAGCACGACCTGACGGTGCAGGAGGTCTTATTGAAGTCGAGCGGGATGGGTTGACAATCCCTTCCCCGGCTTGCCACAATTGCCCCTGCAAAAGCGACGTGTCAGGCTTGTTCGTTCCCGCCTCAGTTGTGGATTTTGGGGCTTGTTTGTCGGGCGTCCGATCTGCGTCAAAAAACGAGTATCGGGCCGGGCAGACCGTTTCCGGTCCATCCCACCTAAAGCGCCGGTCTATGGAATTGTCGAACTCTCGACAAACCTTCCGCGCTTGTTGTCCTGAAGAGAAGGAGACAGCCGTGTTGAACAAGATTCTTGTTGGCATTTCCCTGGGAGCGATGGGGATGTCAGTCCTGTTGCCTTGTGACGCGGCGGCTCCGGCGAAGATCGCCAGCGTGGCGCCCATTGCCGACGTGGTCGCCGAGGCCGAAGCCAAGATCAAGTCTCTGGACGAAGCCCTGGCCAGCGACAAGACGTATCTGGAAGCCAAGGGGACGACGATTCCGACGGAAGCGGGCGTGCTGGCCGTGCTGGCGCAGGCCGTGGTCGAATCGGAAGAAAAGGCCGCCTGGCAGGCCTCGGCCGCCGACGTTCGCGACGCCGCCAAAACCGTCGCCAGCGCCAAATCTTATGAGGATGCCAAGAAGGGGCTGGCGGCGATCAAGGACGCCCACGCGGGCAAGGCCGGCGGCGCCAAGCCCGAGGCCGAATGGAACAAACTCGCCGGGCTGGGCAAGGTGATGAAGGAAATCAACAAGCGGGCGGGCAAGCTCCGCCGCGCGACCCGCAAGAAGGGCGCCAGCGATGCCGACTTCGCCGAAGCCGCCCGCGACGCCAGCGTCATGGCCGTTCTCGCCCTGGCCGCCCACGACGACACGCATGAGGTCAAGAGTGGCAAGGCCGAGGAAATCGCCGAGTGGAAGAAGTTCGCGAAAGAGTTTCAGGTGCAGATGACGGCGGCTTCGGCGGCCTTCAAGAAGAAGGACATGACCGCGGCGGGAGACGCCTGGAAGAAGGGAAACACCGCCTGCAACGACTGCCACGCCAAGTTTCGCCCGAACGAATAGCCGGCGGCAGAAATTGACGTTTTGATCATCGAATCAGCCCGGCGGCTCCCAAGCTGCCGGGCTGTTATTTTTCGACAAAGTCGCATCCGCGCAGCGCTCTGTGGGCACGAATGATCCCGAAAGAAGGAGATCACGCAAAGGCGTAAAGACGCAAAGGAGGCGAGGTGACCCGCGTCGGGAAACTTTGCGCCTTTGCGTGAGGTTTCTCCCTTCCGGAATTGCTCGGACCCGGGGACGCGCATCTCCGCTGATTTTCGTTCATCGGGTTTGCGTCGGGCAGTCATCTCGGAGGACCGAATTCGCCGGCAGGATCTCCCGACGCGTCGGACGGGCTAACGGCCGTTTCCGGAGGCCGCCGCAGTGTGATTGTCAAAAGAACGCTGAATCCCATCAGCGCGGCGCCAGCCCAGTAGGGCCAGACGATGTTTCTGTCGGTCAGCGTCAGCCCCAGCATCGGGCCGAGAATCCGGGCCAAAGCCGCGATGCTCTGGCCCAGTCCCAGGATGCCCCCCTGCTCGCTGGCCGACGTGTGGCGCGAGAGGAGCGATTGCAGCGAGGGCGTTACGGCGGAAAACCCGATGACGGCGACCGGCAGCACCGAGTACAGCATCCCGCGGGAATTCGAGTAGCCCGACAGCCCGATCAGTACAAGTCCTATGGTCATCAGCAGCGTCCCCAGGCGCGTCATCATCAGCTCTCCGACGCGGGGCACAAGCCGCCGCACGAGAAGCCCCTGGCTGAGCGAGAGAACGAATCCGATGTAGGCGAAGACGTAATAATTGTCACGATCGGCCAATCCCAGGGCCCGGGTGAGCAACGACAGCGTGCTCTCGAACTGGGCGAAGGCGAACGTCGTCAAAAACATGCTGAGCAGCACCAGCCCAACGCCCGGATTCTGTACCGCCCGGTTGAGAGTTTCGAATTCGAACCAGTGCCGATCGGGCGCCCGGGAGCCGGGTTGCAGTGACTCGGGGAGAAAGAACAGCGCGGAAAAAAGCGCCAGCCCCGAAAGCACACTGGCTACATATCCGGGCGCGGAGCTCGGGGGTGCGTGAGGCGACCCGGCCGAGGAGTGATCGGCGGCGACGGCGGGTATCACGGACACCGATTCAACCATGTCCGGGAGGGTTGCATCTTCGCCCGGCAGGAAAGCTGCCCCCAGGAGCGGGCCGAACGTAAAGCCGATTCCAAACGCCGCTCCGATCAAGGCCATCCCCCTGGCCCGTTCCTGTGGACCGGTCACGTCGGCGATATAGGCCTGAGCCGTTGGGATCGTGGCGCCGGCGATGCCGGCGCCGATGCGGCAGATGAACAGCCACGGTACGACGCTCAGTCCCAAAAGTTGCCCCTGCGCCCCCAGCGACGTGGCGTACCCGAAGAGCGCGTAGAAAAACGCCGATCCGGCCAGCCCCAGCACCAGGATTGGCCGCCTTCCGACGCGGTCCGACACGCGCCCCCAGACGGGGGCGAACAGAAACTGCATGGCCGAAAACGATGCCATCAGGAGGCCCAGCGTCGGCCCGCTGGTTTCGAAGTACTTGGCGTAACGCGGCAACAGCGGCAGGACGATCCCAAACCCCAGGAGATCGATGAAGACCGTGACGAAAATGATAAGCAGCGGCGAACGGGACGGGCGACTGGTCAACGGGGCAGCCTCGGGCAGGGTGTTTCGCAGGTTAACGACGCGATCGTCTCACGCAGGTTAAGTTCGCCGCCGCCAAACCGCAATGGACCCGCCGCCGCGTAGACTTGCAATTAGAAAAAGATGAAGAAGCACCGCGGATGGCGCGGATACGCGCGGATGTGCCAGTTGGCCTCGCTCGTATTTATCCGCGTCCCTCCGCGTCATCAGCGGTTAAAATCGTCTTCATTCCGGACGCAGGCGGGTCACCGGCGGACGAACCACCAGGCGAGCCAGCAGAGGAGGGGGAAGAGGACGAAGATCAGCACGAAGGTCGTGAGGACCGAGCGCTTGTCATCGGGCCAGCGTCCCATGGGCTCAACCGACGATTTCCGGATCGGTTTCGGGCACCGCCGGGTTGTCGGGGTCGAACCATTCTTCCTTGAAGACGATGCGCTTCTTGTGCTTCATCGCCAGGTTGGCGGTGATGGCCATGATGGCATCGGCCATGGCGTGCTTCCCGGGGCAGCGCAGGCCGTGCTGGTCGATGGGCGCGTCCTGCGGAATGTTGTTGCGGATGCACCAGCAGAAGTGCTCCATTTCTTCGGTGTACCCGCGGCTGACCTTTTCGTCGGCCGAGCTGGCCGCCGCCGCGCCGCCGCCTGCCGGGGCCGTGCTGGCGCTGGCCTGCAGGACCGCGCCCCCGCCGGCCGCCGCCTGCACCACGCGCAGCCGCTGGGCGGCCCCACCCTCGCCTGTGCTTCCGCCGGCTTCCTTATAGAGCATCACGTTCTGTTCCAGCTCGGTCACCAGCGTCCCGCGGCTGCCGAAAATCGTCTCTCCGTACGGCTCCAGGCGGTTGGTGTTAATCGACGAATAGGTGACGATGACGATGTCGTTCTGATCCTCTTTGTAATGCGGGCCGGGGAATTCGAGGGTCACGTAGACGTGATCGTCGATCTCGCGGCGGTCGTTCTGCTTGTCCTTCGAGCCGACCCCCTTGACGTGATAGAAGTTCCTGCCGCCGTACCCCATGACGGCCAGCGGGTGTACCTTGCCGAGAAAGATGCTGCACGCGTCCATCTGATGGCTCCCCAGCTCGGCCATCAGTCCCCCGCCGGTCTTGTTGTAGAGCCGCCAGTTGACGAGCTGTTCGAGCGAGTCGAACCCGTACTGGCTGATTTTGTCTTCGAGCTCCTTCACGTCCTCGCCGGGAATGTCCTTGAGCCAACTGTCCT
>JBLMWR010000327.1:0-6803 GCA_050257335.1 Deltaproteobacteria bacterium
CCGCACTCGACAAGCCGGTCGAGGTTCGGCGTGTGAATCTCCGGATTCCCCAGCGCCCGGATCGTGTCCCACCGCTGGTCATCCGTCAGAATCAGCAGGAGATTGGGCCGTTTCGCCGACTGGCCCACCACCGGCTCACGTTCGGCTCCCCTCACGGGGCTTCCGGCGACCAGGACCATCAAGCCTGCGGCGAGACCGGTTCGACAGGGAAAAACAGAGCACTTCATGCAGCTTTCCTTAATGCACCCCACCTTCATTAACACCCCAGCCGAACGATACCGCAGTTTACCAGCGCGACCTGCGGCCGCAAACAAGGAGAAATATACCGCGGATGACGCCGATAAACGCGGACGGGTCAGTTCGTCTCGGTTATCTTATCCGCGCGTCTCCGCGTCGTCCGCGGCGGTTCTTCCTGTTCTCGCCAAATTGACAATTGGCGCGGAACGAATCGAGATTGAACGATCCTGCTGCGCATTCGCGCGGACGTTACTCATTGTTCCCAAAGGATTGTAGAATTCCATAAGCCAGTGCCCATGAGCCACACAGAGCTGGCAACGTTTCTTCGTCATTCGGATTTCGGGTTTTGGTTTTCCGTAGACAGTCGGATTTCGTCATTCGTCATTCCCGCTGCATGATCTCCTTCATCGTCCCCGCGCATAACGAAGAATTGCTCATCGGCGCAACGCTCGCCTCGATCCATTTCGCGGCGCGCGAAGCCGGGGCCGACTACGAGCTGATCGTCGTGGACGATGCCTCGACCGACGGCACGGCACGGATCGCCGCCGGGCACGCGGCCCGGGTGATCCACGTCAACAACCGCCAAATCTCAGCGACTCGGAACCGCGGCGCTCGCGCAGCCCGCGGCGACCTGTTCATCTTCGTCGACGCCGACACGCTGGCCACTGCCGACGCGGTCCGGGATGTGGTCGCCGCGGTCCAGAACGGCGCCGCCGGCGGGGGGTGTCTGTTCCGTTTCGACGGGCATCTGCCGCTCTGGGCGCGGCTCATCTATCCGGCCGGGATCCGCCTGTTCCGGCTGCTCAACGTGGTCGGCGGCTGCTTCCTCTTCTGCACGCGCCAGGCCTTCGAGGGGACGGGGGGCTTCTCCGAAGAGCACTTCGCCGCCGAGGAGCTGATCTTCACCAACGCGCTCAAGCGGGTGGGTACGTTCGTGATTCCTCCTTCGATGGTGGTGACCTCCGGTCGCAAGCTCCGTTCCTATTCCGGTTTCGAAATCCTCTGGACGCTGCTCAAGATCACCTCCCGCGGTCCGCGCTCGTACCGGGCTCGCGAAGGACTCGAAGTCTGGTACGGCGAACGCCGCGCCGATCCGAAAACGGGCCCGGGATCGTGAAATCGCGGCCCGACATGCGCAACAAACAGCGAAAGGAAGTCGAGTCATGTCGAATGCTGACGAAAAGGCGACTCCTGACGACGAATGGCCGGTTCGTCCCGATAAGCACCGGACCGTGCCGCGTCCTGCCGATACAGCGGAATATGGCTATACATTTGGGCGGATCGGGACTTGGGCATTTCTGTTGTTTGTCGTTGTTATGCTCGTAGCGCTGATGATCCCTCGAGTTTCGTCGCGCGACGCGTCCCCGCGCAGCCAATGTAAAAACAACCTCAAACAGATCGGCTTGGCTCTGCACAATTACCATGACAAATACAAATGTTTTCCCCCGGCGTACGTAGCCGACGAGCACGGCCGACCGATGCACAGTTGGCGGGTGTTGTTGCTCCCTTATCTCGACGCGCAGGGGCTTTACGATCAGTATCGGTTCGACCAACGATGGGACGGGCCGGACAATCGGCGGCTCGCTGACCAGGTTGTGCACGTCTACAATTGCCCCAGTGAAGATCACGCCGACAGAAAGAAGGGTTCGACGATGACAAGCTATGTCGCCGTGGTCGGGCCTGAGACCGTCTGGCCCGGCACCGATCCGATTTCGATCCGCGACGTCACGGACGGTTCAACGCAAACTCTGCAAGTCGTCGAAATCGCCGATTCGGGAATTCATTGGATGGAGCCGCGCGACTTGCATGTCCTGCAGATGGCTCCGACGATCAACGCCAAAGCGGGACAAGGAATGTCGAGCCGGCATAAAGGCTGTGCACAGGGTCTCCTCTGCGACGGCACCGTACATATTTTCGACGAGAAGATGCCGGCAGAATCGCTTCGCGCCTGGCTGACGGCACGCGCCGGCGATCGCGGCGAAGACAAGTGAGGAAGCGGGCGATTCTGTTCCTCCGGACACTCGATCTGTGACGTTCGAGTCTCGCCCCGTTGAGGCTGCTGGTTGCATTTACGAACAATACCCAGAGCTGGCGCCCTGGGCTATCGAATCTTGCCCCTTTTCGGGGCTGAGCATGCGACTCCGTCGCCGATCCCCGTACGTGTGTCGATCCGCTTACTCGCACATGCGCTCCCCAGCCCGTACAATCTGGCGCGTCGCGGATTCCAGACCAGAAAACAGGCAGCTCCATGTCCGACCCGCTCTCTCCGCCCGCGGCAGGGTCCGCAGAAATCCCTACGGCACCGGCTTGCGCGGCGGGCGCGGCAGCAGTCGCGCAGGGAGGCCAGGCGGTGCCTGTGACTGACGAAGACACCGAATTCCACCGCGGCCTGGGCCTCTTCGACGCCACGATGGTCGTCGTGGGGGCCATGATCGGGTCGGGGATTTTCATGGTCTCGGCCGACATGAGCCGCCTGATCGGCAGCCCGGGCTGGCTCCTCGTTGCCTGGCTCGTCACCGGCGTGCTGACGGTCTCGGCGGCGCTGTCGTACGGCGAACTGGCGGGGATGATGCCCCACGCCGGCGGACAATACGTCTATCTCCGCGAGGCGTTCTCGCCGCTGTTCGGCTTCCTGTACGGCTGGACCCTGATCCTGGTGATTCAGACCGGGACGATCGCGGCGGTCGGCGTGGCCTTCGCCCGTTTTTCGGGCGTCCTGTTTCCCGGAATCTCCGAAGAGCGCTACCTGCTCTCGCCCTGGCACATCAGCGAGGGTTACGCCGTTTCGCTCTCCACCGTGCAACTTGTCGCCATCCTGATGATCGTGCTGCTCACGGCGCTGAACCTGCGCGGGCTCAATTGGGGGAAGACCATTCAGAACGTGTTTACCGTGGCGAAAGCCGGTGCCCTCTTCGGGCTCATCGTCTTCGGCCTCGCGCTGTGCTGGAACTCCGCGGCGGTCGAGAGAAACTTCGACGCATTCTGGAGGGTGAATCCGTCAAAGCCGGTGGTGGAGGGCCTGCTGGCGACGTCGGCGTTCGGACTGTTTGCCGCCCTTTGCGTCGCCCAGATCGGCTCGCTGTTTTCGTCCGACGCCTGGAACAACGTTGCCGTCGTCGCCGGCGAGATCCGTCAGCCGCGCCGCAACGTGCCGCTCGCTCTGGGACTGGGGACCGGCCTCGTCATCGCCCTCTACCTGCTGGCCAACCTGGCCTATCTCGTGTCGCTGCCGTTCGAGGCGATTCAAACCGCGCGTAATGACCTGGTGGGGACGGCGGTGCTGGAAACCCGATTCCCGCGCGTGGGGGCCGCCGTCATGGCCATGGCACTGATGGTCTCCACGTTCGGATGCAACAACGGACTGATTCTGGCCGGCGCCCGGGCGGCCTATGCCATGGCCCGCGACCGGCTGTTCTTTCAGCCCGTGGGCCAGTTGAACGCCGCCCGCGTCCCCGGATGGGGCCTGGCGCTGCAGGGGCTCTGGGCCGCGCTTCTGGTGCTGCCGCGGACGTACGACGGCAAGGCGTACGGCAACCTCTACAGCGATCTTCTCGATTATGTAATCTCGGCCGCCCTGCTGTTCTACATCCTGACGATCGTGGGGATCTTTCGCCTGCGCCAAACGCGTCCCGACGCCCCGCGACCGTACCGGGCGTTCGGCTATCCAGTCGTGCCGGCCCTGTACGTCATCGGCGCCGCGACGATCCTGGGCGTGCTGTTCGCCTATCGCTGGTCGACCACCGGACCGGGACTGGTCATCGTGCTGCTGGGGGTCCCGACCTACCTCCTTTGGCGGCTCAATCGCGCCAAGTGAGCCGGACGCGCGGCAGGGCAAGATTCCCCAGCCCGCCCGTGAGTGATGTGAACCGACCGCCCCTCTTGAATCATGGAAAACGGCGCGGCAGTTCTTCACCGACATCGATGCGCAGGTAATGGGCGAACTTGACGGGCGGGCTGAGGAAGCCCGCCCTGCAGAGCCTGCCCCGATCGCTCGCCCAACCGGCCCGGTACGGCCGGTGCCGACCGCACAGCGGTCGGCCTGGGCTTTAGAACGAATTCACCAGGTGCGCCTGCCGTTGCGCCATCTGCGTCGCCATCGTGTAATGGTGGTAATGCGCCAGGCACTTGATGAGGTACACGAAGAGCACCACCGGGTCCTTACGGACCTTCAGCAGGCGCGTGATTCGGCGGCGGTACTCGCGGCGCAGCCGCGCGTCGGGGACCGCGTGCATCAGCCGCCAGTAGAGGAAGGCCGAGGCGGCAAGGTGATGCGCCAGCCCCTTCAGGCTCGACCACCAGTGCGTGCGCCAATACCGCGCCCGCCCCGTGCCGAACTGAAAGTTGTCACGCAGGTACAGCTCTTCCAGGCGCTCGAAGTACGCCTCGGGCTCGTACACGTCCCGCATCAGTTGCAGATAACCGTCCCGCAGCTCTTCGCGGGTCATCTTCAGGGGAACGACGTTCGTGCCGAATTCCGTTTCGTCTTCCAAGTCGAGCCTCCCTTCGGCGGCCAGCCGCGCGTACAGCGGCGTTTTGGGGATCGCCGTCAGCATGCCGATCATCGCGTGCAGGATCCGCGACTCGCGCAGAAACCGGCGCTGGGCGGCGAAAATCGAGGGATCGTCGTGGTCGAAGCCGACGATCATCCCGCACCATACGTCGAGCCCCGCCTGCTGCACCCGCCGCACCCGCTCGACGAGCGTTCCCGCCGGCCGGAGATTCTGCAGTTTCAGAGTCTCCCGCAGGCTCTCTTCGTTCGGGCTCTCGATCCCGATGAAGACCGTCTGGATGTTGGCATCCACCATCAACTGCATCAGCTCCGCGTCTTCCGCCAGGTCGAGCGAGGCCTCGGTGAAAAACGTCAGCGGATAGCCCTCGGCCCGCTGCCAGGCAATGACGTCGGCCAACAGTGCCTTGACCGCATTCTTGTTGCCGATCAGGTTGTCGTCCACGATGAAGACGATGTGCATCTTCTGCGCGCGCAGCGACTCCAGCTCGGCGATGATCTGAGGGGCCGTCTTCAGGCGCGGGCGGCGGCCGAATGTCACGATGATGTCGCAGAACTCGCACTGGAACGGGCATCCGCGTGTGAACTGCACGCTGCCGAAAAGGTAATGCCGCATCTTGAGCAGGTCGTGCCGCGGCACCGGGACTTTGGTCATGTCCGTCTTTTCGGCCTGCTCATAACGCTGCTGGAACCGCCCCTCCTGCCACTCCTTCAGGAACTGCGGCCAGCTCTCTTCGGCCTCGCCTACGAAGATGACGTCGGCCAGATCGCCGAAATAGTCCTCCTGCACGCTCACCCACGGCCCCCCGACGACGGTGAACACGCCGCGGGCTTTCAGTTCTTCGAGAACGCTCCGCATGCGGGCCCGCTGGACGCTCATCCCCGTGACCCCCACGATGTCGGCCCGCGCCACGCGGTCGAAATCGATCGGCTCGACGTTTTCGTCGATCAGCGTCACGCGAAATTCGCGAGGAGTGAGTGCCGCCAGGAGCGGCAGGCAGGCCACCGGAAGATTGGCCCGCTTCCCGATGATCGGCAGGGCGTGCTCCAGCCCCCAGTACGAAACCTCGAACCGGGGATTGATCAAGACCACGTCGACTGAGGCCCGTTCCTCCGCGGCAATGCGCTTCATGCCCTGGTCCCCGTGCGACTCCAAAGATAATCCCGCGGCCGACCCCGCCGGCGACAGACGGCCGTGCGGGCCAACAGCCGGGAACAAGCCGTGACACGGCCCGCGAGCGCACCAGCTTACCACCCTGCACAGTGATTGAAAAGCACATGACGATGCGCGGGCGATCCGCCGGTAAGTGCGTCCGTTTTTCAGAGGTGAGGTGCGGATAGTGCCTGAATTCGCCGGATGGCCGGGGCTGGACCACCGGGAAGCAATCTCGGAGACCGGAGAAGTGGGACCCGGGTCCGTCCGTTGCGGCTGCTCACCAGCTTCGGTACGCCGAAAGTATTCCGCCGGCGACATTCCGGCTGGCAACTTTCCGCTCTCCCACAGGTCCTGGATTTTGACCAGCCAACGGTTAAGACAGTTACGAACGTGGCTCGGTGACGAGTCCCCGGAACAGAGTACCGTACGCGGCAGTCCGTCCGAGTTCGTCTTCCACCATCCCTCGTGCAGAAATGCCTATGCCGGTCTCGCCATGAAATGCCCTCGAACGTGATTCACACTGACGCGAGATACTACGCGCGATGTCGCGTCGAGAACCCGTGAGAGCTGCGAATAGTGCGAAGGAATAGTGCGACGAGCAGTCGGGGCAAAAAACAAAAAAGCCGCAACCAACTGTCTTGCAGCAAGTTGCGGCCAGTGGACAGGGCCGGGATTGAACCGGCGACACCAGGATTTTCAGTCCTGTGCTCTACCAACTGAGCTACCTGTCCGGTGAATGCTCACTAGGAAAAAGGTTCCGAAAGAACGGAGCGTCTGGGGACAACGCCTTGGACGGCCTTCATTTGTAGCCGGTTTCCCGCACTCCTTCAAGAGGCCGGGAGTCCAAATGACAATTGGACTATCGATCCAAGTGTAAAAGATCCGCAGCGTCCGGTTGTTCCG
>JBLMWR010000328.1:0-3813 GCA_050257335.1 Deltaproteobacteria bacterium
AACCGGCCCGCCGCGACGGTGTCTCCCGGATTGACGAGCATCGCCGCGGGGAGATCGCCGGGCGAAATCGAGAGCAAGTTCGCGACATTGACCGGCGTGATCGGCCCCGGCAGGAGCGTCAGCGCGACGACATCGCGGGCCGACACTCTGTCCCCGACTTTGACCAGCACCTCCCCCTGGATCGGCAGGATCCGCCGGCGGCGCAGCAGTGTGCGCTGCGTCACCTTCAGACCGGGTGTGTAGGCTTGGGCCATAGGAGACCCAGAATACACCGACGCGGCGCGAATGGGAAACCGTCCGTCGTACCGCCTTCCGGCGGGGTCCACGAAAGGCACGAGACACACGAAAACCGATTTTCAACAGCAATCGGGATCTCCATCGAACACGCCGACGCTGAAAGTGTGGGCCACGAGGATCCGAAATCTCAGTTGCTCGATTCAGTCAGTGCGGCTACCATGACGATATATCAACAATCGTCGATGGATTTGTCGCCTGCCACGGTGCGAAAGTTGCCGACTGATTTCTACCAATCCGACGCTCGCCATACGGCGTTCCGCTCCCGCCGCGCCTTTCTCCAATTGGCCGGGGGCGCGTGCGGTGCGTTTTGGGCAGGCCTGTCGCGCGCCGCGGCGGCGCAGCCGGCGCGCGAGGGGAAAGCGAAATCGGTAATTCTGATCTTCAATTGCGGCGGCCCCAGCCACCTCGATCTGTGGGATCCGAAACCCGACGCCACAGAGACCGTCCGCGGGCCTTTCCGCCCGATCGACACGAACGTCCCGGGAATCCAGGTGACCGACCTCATCCCCGGACTCGCCCGACGGGCCGACAAGCTGGCCGTCCTCCGCTCGGTCCATCATTCGCATTCCGGCCACAATTCGGGGATGTACTGGTCGATCGTCGGCCGGCCGTACAAACGCGACGACACGCTGATGAACCCCGCCCCGAGCGACTACCCCAGCTTCGGCACGCTCGTCGGCTGGCTGGCGCAGCGCGACGGCTACAGCGGCGCTGTCCCCCCGTACGTCATTACCCCCTATCCGCATTGCGACAGCACCGTCTACATCACCCCCGGACAGTTCGGCGGATGCCTGGGAGTGAAATACGATCCCTTCGTTCTCGATGCCGATCCGAACGCCGCCGATTTTCGCGTCCGCGATCTGGGAATGGACCAGGGAATGACTTCCGACCGGCTGCGCGAGCGGATGGGACTGGTCGATCAGTTCGGCGGTTCCGCGCACCGGGTCCCCTCGGCCACCGGTGCCGATCTCGATGTCTTCCGCAGCCGGGCGGCGTCGATGGTCCTATCCGGAACTGCCGCGCGCGCCTTCGATTTGTCGCAGGAACCGGCCTCGGTGCGTGAGCGCTACGGCCGGCACCAATGGGGCCAGTCGCACCTGCTGGCCCGCCGGCTGATTGAAGCGGGGGTCCCGTTTGTCAGCACGGTCAACGGCCGGAGCATCATCTGGGACACGCATAAAGACAACTTCGAGCGGATGAAAAAGACGCTCGTGCCCCCGATGGAGCAGGCGTACGTCGCGCTGCTCGACGACCTGGCCGAGCGCGGACTTTTGGAATCGACGCTGGTCGTATGGATGGGAGACTTCGGCCGGACGCCGGTCATCAACAAAGACGCCGGCCGCGACCACTGGCCGCAATGCTACTCGATGGTGCTGGCAGGCGGCGGAATCCGCGGCGGGCAGGTCATCGGCGAATCCGACAAGACAGGTGCATTTCCCCGGCTGCGCCCCCTCACACCGGCAGACATCCACGCCACTGTCTTCGCGGCCCTGGGATACGACCCGCACGGCATCACCTATCCCACCGTGGACGGCCGGCCCACGCTGCTCTCCGATGGCGAGGCGATCCGGGAGTTGCTATAGCCCGGTGAGTGACGCCGTTGGCTCATTGAGGGCGGTGTGGGTACGTCGCACGAAATGAATGAACGACGAATCACATCGACCGTTGATCGACCCCGGCGAGCAGCATGCCCGTAACGATGGGCTTACGCCGAAGGCGTTGAACTCGCCAGCCCAGGGTTCCCCGGCCGTGCCGGGGTACCCTGGGTACGTGGACCCAAACGTCCCACAACCCTGAAAGGGTTGCACTGGAACCTTCCGCCGGCTGACGACGGCCGCAGCGGCGCGCTGTAATTCGCCAAATGACCTTTCAGAATCGTCATCACTCACGATGAACGGCGCAATGACCAGACAACTTTGTGGAACCCTTTCAGGGTTCGGGTTTGTTGATCGCGCACCTACCCAGGGTACGGCTTTCGCCGGACCCTGGGCTGGCGAGTGAAACGCCTTCGGCGTAAAGCGGCGGCGACGCCGCGTTTTCCTACAGCACTTCCTCAATCGGCTTTCCTTCGTCGAGGATCGGGATCGGGCGGCCGGAGTGGTCTTTGAACGCAATGGCCGGGTCGATTCCAAGGACGCGATAGGCCGTCGCCAGAACGTCCGCCGGCTTGAGGGGCCGCTCGACGGGATGCTCGGCTTTGTTCGTCGTCTTTCCCACCACCTGCCCTCCCTTGAGCCCTCCACCGGCCATCAGCACCGAGATCGCGTCGCCCCAGTGGTCGCGGCCGGGAATGGGGATGCCCGGCTGGCCATTGTTGATCCGCGGCGTGCGGCCGAATTCCCCCATGACCATCACCAGTACCCGGTCGAGCAGGTCCCGCGCCGCGAGGTCCTCCAGCAGAGCGCTCACCGCCCGATCGACGTGCGGCAGCTTGTAGCCGTGACCTTCTTTGATATTCGAGTGATCGTCCCAGTGCGGCATGTCCACCGTCACGAACGTCACCCCGGCCTCGACCAGCCGCCGGGCCATCAGCGTGTAGCGCCCCCAGGGGCCGCGGCCGTATTTGTCGGCGATCCGCGGATCTTCCTTGTCGACGTCGAACGCCTGGCGGGCCTTCCCCCCGAGAATCATTGACATCGCTTCCTGCTGATAGCGATCGAGGGCGTCGATCGTGCCGCTCTGGTCGAGGTTGCGCTTAAGATTATCCAGGCCGGCCAGCAGATTGACCCGCTCCGCCGACTGCCCCAGCTCGCCGGTGGTGAAATTTTCGAGGCACTTGGGGGGACTGATCGGCGACGTGTAATTCGCCGGCAGATAGCACTGGTCGCGATTGACGTCGAACGGGTTGTACGACTGGCCCAGGTACGCCGCTCCCTGATAACCGGGGAAGAGGTACACGCTCTGGGCGGCCGGCAGACCGACATACGCCGGGAGCCCCGGCTGGTTCGGTCCGCGAACGCGGGCCACATACGAGCCGATCGACGGGTACTTCTGCGGCAGGCTGACCGCCGTCGAGCCGAATCGCCCCGTGAGCATCCAGTGCGCGCCGGCGAAGTGGTCCCCGGTGCCGTGATGCACCGAGCGGACGAAGACCATCTTGTCGGCATGCTGCGCGTGCAGCGGGAGAATGTCGGAAATGAAGATCCCCGGCACGTTCGTGGCAATCGCGTCATAGGGACCGCGGTAGTCCGACGGGGCGTCGGGCTTGGGGTCGTAGGTTTCAAGCTGGCTGGGACCGCCGTCCAGCCAGATCAGAATGACCGCGGTCTCCTTTTTCGTCGCCGCTCCCTGAGCCTGCAGCCGAAACAGGTCGGCAAGCGAAAGCCCCGAGAGTCCCAGAAAACCGGCTTTGATCGCCGTCCTGCGGGACATTCCCTGACAATTGCTGGCGGGAGAACCGTGTTGGATTTTGAGCATGGTGATGGCCTGCGGAAGGAGCCCGAAACCCCCGGTGAATGCGTGCACACATCATACTTTCAAGCTCGGGAAACACACAAGCGAATATTGATGTTTTGT
>JBLMWR010000329.1:0-5162 GCA_050257335.1 Deltaproteobacteria bacterium
GCCACCCGACCGGCACCGGAGTGCCTCGTCGCGTCCTATCCGCAATCTGACGCTCTAATCAATCGAACGGGCGTTACTCGAACCTTCACGGAAAAACCGCCTGCCCGGTGAAATCCCGAGCAAGTGGTCTCATACGATTCCCATGATTTGTCCGCTAAGGGCACAGTGCCGGCAGTCTGACGGCAGGTTACCGGCGCACCTAAAATCCTGTATCCGGTAAGGGGCGCGTGGGTTCGATTCCCACTCCGCCCATTTTTGCGGCTGCGAATTCTGGCCGCCGTGATTCTTGAGAGTGACGCGCGGGCTGGGAAGCCCATGCTACGGGGGGTCACGCAAACCGCAGGGCGTACACGTCGGCATCCTTGAGGACCAGGCGCAGGCGGACGGGTTTGCCGGCCAGCGCGCTGACGTCGGAGCCGGATTTCCAGTGCACGGCGCGGTCGAGGTCGTTGCCGATAGTTTCAACGGCGTCGGCGAGGGAGAAACCGGCCAGTGGTTTGCCGGCGGCGTCCTGAAGCTCGGCGCGGACGGAGCCGGCGGCCGAGGTGGCAAAGTTCAGCGTCAGTTCCTTTCCGGTGAAGACGAGCGGTTTCGTCACGAGCTCCCCGCCATCGTAGGGGGCGTTCACCGAGACAAAGCCGTCGGTGCGCAGCGAGTAGCGGCGGAGATGGGCCGTGGGCTGGCCGTAGTTCTGGTTGGCGTAGACCGACATTTCAGCAGGGCCGGTGGGGACGACTCCCAGGGCCGGGTAGTTGGTTCGTGAGACCCAGTTTTCAAGCCCCACGCCGGGGCGGATGAAGCCGTCCATGAACGAGCGGTCGTAGCGATTGCCGCCGCGGGTGGACATGAAGATCCCGTCGGAGCAGTCGCCGAAATATCCCGGATCGACGTGGATCGCTTTGGCCTGCTCCGGGGTCAGGACCCGCCGGCCGGGCATGAACCGGGCGGCAATCGAGACGTACACCTGCGGCGCGCGGAAATAGGGATGCGTCTGGTTCGTGTAGAGATGCTCGACCGGCTTGTCGCCGTATTCCATCAGCACGGGTTCCGACCAGGTCAGAAAATCGGGCGACCTCGTGCGGGTGATCCGGCGAAAGCCGTCCTTGAAGGTGCGGTAGTAGGAAACGTAGCACTGCTCGTGCTCCGACCAGAAGGCGACGTTCTGCGAATCGAACGCGCCGCCGGTGATCACCGCCTGCTCGCGGAGCTTGTGCCACCGCAGTCCGTCGGCCGAGACAAATGCGGCCAGCCCGGATTGCGAAGTCCCCGCCAGCGCCTTGTACCGCTCCTCGGCCTTCACCCCGGGGCGCGAATCGACGAACGGGCTGAAATTGTGCGAGAAGGGGGGCATGCCGGCGAGAATCACGTTGTTATCGCGGTTCCCTGCCACGTCGAAGAGGCCCAAGTTCGGTTTCGTCCAATGGACCCCGTCTTTCGACTCGGCACAGCAGGTGACTTCCGTCGCGCTGCCGTCCTTGCCGGCGACCGGCAGGCCGCGGTAGTAGGCGCGGAAGAGGTTGCCGTCATGAATCACGGTGCAGTATCCGCAGAAGCCCCCTTCCCACGGGCGATCAAAGGGAATCGCGATTCCCTCGTCATGCGGCCGGCCGAGGCGCAATGCTGCCCCGCCCGACAGGCGGTCGATCAACAGCGAGTCGACGAACAGCTCGCGCCGCGAGCCGATGTTGACGGCTTCCCCCGGCTCGTCGGCACGGGCCGGCAAGGCGCGCGCGAACGATCCGGCGGCGGCCGCGGCGACGGCGGCAGTGGTCGAGAGAAATTTGCGGCGCGAAAAATCATGCGGCATGCGAGCGTTCCTTTCAGCCGAATCGACCATCCGACAGGTTTCAACCCGATATCGAGCAGCGACCGATTATCGACCCGGTTGCAGGAGCGGTCAACGCAGCCACGTCTTGACGCGGTCATGGGGGCGCATCCGTTAATTCGGGACCGTTCGAGGAATGACCAGGGACTTAGCAGACGGGTTCGTGCGCCTGGCGATCCGCACCACAAGATGGCATTCACAAACGGCCGACGCAATTGCTCTCGCAGATGCTGGCGCCGCGCGCCACCGCTATTTCGCTTCAACGCACGATGCGTTCGTACGCTACTTTTGGAAAGTGGCCAAAATTGACGAGCAAGCCGAGCTTGAATCCGGTAGCCTTCAAATAATTATGGACTTGAGCCCGGTGCTCGTCGGTCAATTCCGAGACCGCCTTAATTTCGAAACAGGCGCCCATGATCGCATAGCTTTCCATTTTATGGATGATGTCCATTGCTCACCTTTCGTGTATTTCGTGTGTTTCGTGGTCACACAATCCGTCGCCGGACGATTCAGGATAACCACGAAATACACGAAACAGACGAAAAGAGAGACGATTGTATCGTTCTGTGCTGTCCTCCTGTGCTGTCGGCCGCGAAGCGATACTGCAACTGGCCTACCAGGCCGGACGACGTGCCGTGATGGACAGTCGGCGTGATGGGCGTCACCCGACCGGCGCCTGGCCCGCCCCACGCCATCGCTGCGGTGGCCGAAGTCACGGCGGTCACGGCTCTGCCCCGCCCAGATGAATCACCGTCCCGGATTGGCGGATGCACCCCCCTCCCCCTCCGCTACCGGCTCGGCGCCTGACTGTACATCCGGGGCGGGCACTGGTAAGCTATCGGGCTCGACCTGCGGGTCGTCCGTGTGAGTTCCCCGGCCCAATGCGCGGCCCGGGGCGATAGACCACAATTCACAAATTTACGGAAGAGGTGCGTCGTTTATGGCATTTATGAGACGTCCGATGAAGCCCAAGGGAAAGGGCCCGGCCAAGCGTAAGGCGGCCAAGGTGAAACGGGCTTTGAAGTGCCGGTTCTGCACCAAGGAAGGGTGCCCGCGTCCCGTTTACGTCGACTACAAAGACTTGCGAACGCTGAAGGTGATGATCACCCGCGACGGCCACGTCCTGGCCCGCCGCCGGACCGGGAACTGCGCCAAGTTCCAGCGCGCCGTCCGCCGCGCGGTGCTCCGGGCCCGGTACATGGGCCTGCTGCCGTACGTCATGCGGGACGATTAACGCTCGCGCAAGGCTGACTTGATCGATCGCTGGCGGGGTGCCCCCCCGTCCATCACGCCCCTCGGGGGTGGTACGCCCTTCGCAGGGGTGCGGGCGTGCCGCCCCTGCAACGTCCTGACATCTCCGGTTTGACGAGGCGCCTGTGTCCCTGCCGGCGAATCAGCCCGAGGTTCTCACCCGCGGAAATCGCGCCGTCGCGATCACCGGGGGCGTCCTGGCGGCGGTGCTGCTGACGCTCATTTTCTGGTATCCGCTGTGGACCGGAGGAGGGCTCGTCGGCAGCGACATCTATGCCTACTATCTGCCCCAGAAAGCCTATTACGCCGAGCGGCTCCGCGCAGGCGAGCTTCCCCTGTGGAACAATCTTGTCGGCAACGGATACCCGCAGGTGGCCGAAAGCCAGACGGGGGTTTTCTATCCGCTGCATCTGCTCCTCTACCCGCTGCTGGAGCTGAATACGGCGTACTCGGCCAGCGTGATCGTGCATTACGTGCTGGCCTTCGTGCTCACCGCGATATACGCCCGGCGGATCGGGCTCTCGAACACGGGGGCGTTGCTGGCGGCGCTCGTTTACACTTACGGCTGGTTTCCAGCGCGAGTGTGTAACGAATGGGCAATCGTCGGCGGCGCGTGGCTCCCGCTGGCCCTGTGGTGTGCCGAATCGTTTTTGCAGTCGCGCTTCTGGCGGCACGCGCTCGGGCTGACCGCCACGCTGGCCGTGCAGATGCTGGCCGGCCATTTTGTGCTGGCTTTCATCACGCAGCTTACGCTGGCGGCGTACGTGCCGCTGCGGCTCTGGTTTTCAGCCGGCGATCTCCCGCCGGCGACGCGGAATTCACGGGGCCGAATGTGCCTGGGACTGACGCTGACCGCTGTCGCCGCGTTTCTTCTGGCCGCCGTCCAGTTGCTGCCGACGTGGGAATTGAAACAGCTCAGCCAGCGCGTCGGTGTGAGCAGGGAACACGACCCGGCGTACGGATCGATTCCGGTGCGGTATCTGTCGCAGATCGCGCTTCCCTGGATGTGGTATCCCGACGAATCGTCGTTTGAAACCGCCGGCGCTCCCGGCGGACCGCGCACCAATCGCGTCGAGGCCCATCTCTATTTCGGTCTGATCCCGCTGGCGCTCGTGCTGTGGCGGGTCTGGCGGTGGCGGACAAACGGCGATCGTCGAATGGTGGTGTGGACGATTCTCGGCCTGGCGGCGCTCGTCTATGCCACCGGCTGCCTGGTGCCGGTGACGGCACACTTGCCCGGCTTCAGTTTTTTCGAAGGACCGGGGCGGTACGGAATCGTGACCACGCTGGCGGCCGGCCTGCTGGCAGGTTCGGGATTTGCGGATGCCGGCGCGCTCGTCCGGCGGCTGTGTCGATCGTCGCGAACGCGACCGTTTGTCTTGCGGGTCGTCGTCTCATTGCTGGCGGCAATCGTACTGGGAGGAACGACAGCCGATCTGCACGTCGTCAGCCGCCTGGTCACCTACGCTGAACTCGTGAAGGATCCTCCGGCGAACCACATCGCCGAGAGTCCGCTCCGCCACGTGCTGAACGGCCTGCCTTCGCCCGCTCGGATTTTCAGCGAGGCGAAAAACCTGCCGTCGCTGGTGGGAGTGGCCGCTGTCCCCCCCTATCTGGGACTGGGCCCGGCGCAGTATTTCGACCCGGAATTCATGATTCCCGAGCCAATCCCCTACGCCGTGCCGCCCACCCGCGAGCAACTCGACTGGTTCCACCGTGCCGGGGTGACGCATTTCCTGAGTTTCCGTCCGATCGACCGCGCGGCCTGGTCGGCCCGGCTGGTGTGGGAGGGGGTCGATCAGTTCCTGAATTCGGCACTGGCGCGGCAAAATGGAGATCGGATGTACCTGTACGAACTGGAGGGGAGCCGTGGTCGGACCGCGTTCCTTGATCCCAAGGCGGGATCCTTTGCAAAGATTGCCGACGTCCGCGCAAATCAGGACCTCATCGAAACCGATTCGGCTGCAGTCGGCCGGTTGGTTCTCACCGATCTGGCCTATCCCGGCTGGTTCGTGGATGTGGATGGCAAGGCCGCCGAGCCAGTCGTCGTCGAAGGGATGTTTCGCGGGGTTGACTTATCCGCCGG
>JBLMWR010000330.1:0-4290 GCA_050257335.1 Deltaproteobacteria bacterium
GACGCCGTCGGGATTGTTGAGATTGAGGACGGGCTCTCCCTGGTTGCGGAAGAGGACACCCTGATACGTCGTGGGGAGAAAGCCGCTCGACCAGTTCGACGTTCCGCCGCTGGTCCCCCGGCCGGCGGTGAGGACGACGAAACCGGGAAGGTTCTTCGATTCGGAACCCAGGCCGTAACTGAGCCACGACCCGATGCTCGGCCGGCCAAACATCTGCGACCCGGTGTTCAGCAGAAGCTGCCCCGGATGATGGTTAAATGCCTCGGTGTGCATCGAGCGGATGAGGCACAGGTCGTCGGCACAGGTCGCCAGGTGCGGCAGGAAATCCGAGAGGTCCATGCCACACTGGCCGTGCTTCGTGAACGTCCGCGGGCAGCCGAGGAGCCGCGCGGTTTCCTTTTGAATGAAGGCGAAGCGGACGTTTTTCGTCATCGACTCGGGGAGCGGCTGGCCGTTGAGCTCATCGAGCTTCGGCTTGGGATCGAACAGGTCGATCTGGCTGGGGGCCCCTTCGAGGTAGATATAGATGCAGGCCCTGGCCTTCGGCGCGAAATGGGCCAGCCGCGGAGCGAGCGGATTCGCCGAGCTTTCGGCGCCCCCCTCAGCCGCCAGCAATCCGTCATCGCGCAGCAGCGACGCCAGCGCCAGCATCCCCACGCCGTTGGCGGCGTTGCCAAGAAATCGCCGGCGGGAGCACAGATTCGTGTTCACGGAATTCAAATTGCACCGGTTCGGAAGATGCAAAGGAAGGCTAATTCTCACTCATCCACGCGAATCAGAGTTGTGACTACGAGAGTTCATTCGTGCCGGCGTTTTGATGAACCACGAAACACACGAAAAACACGAAAGAAAGAGCCGCGAATGAACGGTAATGAACGCACATCGAAAGCGGCTGAAGGTCGATTCGACTCACCCATGCTCGCTTTCACTTGTTGCCTTTTTTGTGGTTCCTTTCGTGTGTTTCGTGTATTTCGTGGTTGCTTTACCTTGATGCGACCTTTGTCAGCATCTGCGCTAATCCGCGACATCCGCGGTTCTATCCTTTCGCTTTCATTCTCTTGTCACAAATTCGTCCAGATTCAACAGCACCCGCGCTGCGGCGACGGCCGCAGCGGTGTCGGCAAGGTCGGCTTCGGCCGGGGGCGGGGTTCCTGCGAGTTTGGCGGCGGCGGCGCGGTCGGCGTCGGCCAGCGCGCGGAATTCGCCGAAGAGCTGAATCAGGCTGGCCAGTTCTTTGTCGGTTGGCGGCCGGCCCAGGCACGTAGCGAACGCAAACTTCAGCCGGGTTGCGGGGTCGCCACCCGGCGATTCCTTCATCATCCGCCGGCCGAGCGCCTGAGCGCACTCGTGAAACACGGGGTCGTTGAGGAGCGTCAGAGCCTGCAAGGGGGTATTCGACCGGTCGCGGCGGGTGCAGGTGACATTCGAGTCGGGAGCGTCGAACGTCATCAACATTGGATACGGGCTCGTGCGCTGAAACCAGGTGTAGAGCCCGCGGCGATAACGGTCGGGCCCGGTGCTCTCGACCCACCGCGCGCTTCCGGCGTAGGTCAGCTCCGAGATGCCCGCCGGCTGTCTGGGACGAACGCTCGGCCCTCCGATCGTCGGCGTGAGCAGGCCGCTGGCCGCGAGATAGACGTCGCGCAACACCTCGGCTTCGAGACGAAACCGGTTCTGCCGGGCAAGCAGCGTGTTTCGCGGATCGCGGCCAACCAGTTCCTGCCGCGGCTGTGACGATTGACGATACGTCGCCGACTGGACGATGAGCCGAATCATGCGCTTAACGGACCAGCCGCTGTTTTCTCGTGCGACTGGCTTTGAGGCCGTAGACACAAATTCGCGCGACCCCCCCTGCCCCCCCTTGCTAAGGGGGGGAGAAGTCGGGGAGACGAATTCGGCGGCGAGCCAGTCGAGAAGATCGGGATGCGAGGGGCGTTCGCCGCGGGTGCCGAAGTCTTCGACACTCGTCACCAGCGCCTGCCCGAACAGGTTCTTCCAGATGCGGTTCATCGTCACCCGCGCGGTGAGGGGATTGGCCGGATCGACCAGCCAGCGCGCGAGGTCCAGCCGCGTCGGCGTGCGGCCGCCGGTGGCGACGAAGGGATGCAGAACCGCCGGCGTATGCGGCTGCACTTCCTCTCCCTTGCGGAGAAAATCTCCGCGGACATGAATGTGCGTCTTGCGCGGCGGAGAAATCTCGGCCAGCGTCTGCGCTTTTGTCGCCGGAGGCGCGGGGGCCTGTTTCGCGTGTTCCGCTTCCGCCTGGCGGAGTTTCGTCAGCTCGGGATCGAGCGTCGCGTAATACACCAGCAGCTTCTTGCGCTCATCGCCGGTCCGCTGATCAACCCCAATGCCGAGGATGGCAGCGACGTCATCGGGAAAGCCGTCGAATTCAACGGGGCGCGGCATCGTTGTCGCCGACAACCGAAATCGGCCGATCGTATGCTGGGTGCCGTGTTGCTGATCGAGCACGACCGTCAGCGTCGTGTCGTCCGAGGCATCGAGATCGGCCTTCGTTTCGAAGAGGGCAACATGTCGTCTGCCGAACTGCGGAGCGATCGCCCAACCGGTTTTCACGTCGCCGTCAATCGCGGCGGCGACCGGCCACTGGTCCTGAGAAAAATCGGCGCTGGCGGCGGCCAGTTCGACGGGCTGCGGTTCGCCGGCGCCCTGCGCCGTGGCGATTCTGAATTCGGAGAGAACGAAATTGCCGTGCTTGACGCGCCCCGGTCCCTGTGCCGGCAAGCCGGGGTCGGGGAGCGCCTCCAGGCGAAATGCGGTGATTCCCCGGAGCGGTGCCTTCACCGTCAGGGTGTAGGTCTCGGCGGCCTTGTTCTCACCGCTGACGAGGAAGGACCCATCCGGTTGTTTCACGAACCTGGCAGCGCCGGTCGCGGCGAGGGCTGTGGGCTCGAGCACCGTCCACACGGCCAGTGACGACTTATCGAGCTGCCGTTCCCACGCCTCTTCCCGCGCCGGCAACTGCTCTTTTTCAAAGGCGGCGACGGCGGCGAGGTACGGGGTGTGGGCGGTATCGTACGCCTGCTTCGCTTTGGCGTACGCCGCGGCTTCGTCCGGGAGCGGCGCCGGCAGATCGATCTCCTGCCCCTGATTGAAGAAGGCGAACATGCCGTAATATTCGTGCATCACGATCGGGTCGTACTTGTGCGAATGACATTGTGCACACCCCAGGGTGAGCCCCAGCCAGACGGTGGCGGTGGTGTTCACCCGATCGATGACGGCAGCGACGCGGTATTCTTCCTGATCGACGCCCCCTTCCTTGTTCGTGAGCGTGTTGCGATGGAACCCGGTGGCGACTTTCTGTTCGAGAGTCGCATCGGGAAGCAGATCGCCGGCCAGTTGTTCGATCGTGAACTGGTCGAACGGCTCGTCGCGGTTGATGGCATCGATCACCCAGTTGCGGTACCGCCAGGCGAAGGGGCGTGGGGAATCTTTTTCGTAGCCGTCGCTGTCGGCATAGCGGGCCAGGTCGAGCCAGTGCCGGCCAAAGCGCTCGCCGAAATGGGGCGACTCGAGCAGCCGGTCCACAAGCTGTTCCCAGGCGTCGGGGCGCGTGTCGTTGACGAAGGCTTCAATTTCCAAGGGAGTCGGCGGGAGCCCCAGCAGATCGAGGCTCAACCGGCGGATCAGCGTGCGACGATCGGCTTCGGGAGCGGGAGCGATCTTTTTCGACTCGAGCCGCGCCAGGACGAACCGATCGATCGCGCTGCGCACCCAGCTTTCGTCTCTGACCTTCGGCGGTTCGGGTCGCTTGACCGGGCGGAATGACCAGTGCGTCGTATCGACCGCTCCGCCGGCGTCTCCGTCCGCCGACCATTTCGCTCCCTGGTCGATCCACGCCCGCAGAAGGGCGATGTCGTCTTTGGAAAGCTTGTCCCCCTCGGGCGGCATCACCAGCTCCGGGTCGAGCCCGGCGACGTACTTGATCAGCAGGCTGTCGGCGCTTTTGCCCGCCTCGAATGCCGGTCCCGAATCGCCGCCGCGAACGGCGTCCCCCTGCACGTCGAGCCGCAGCCCCGCCTGCTGTTTTTCCGCCCCGTGGCATTTGAAACAGTATTTCGCGAACAGGGGTTTGACGTGCTTCGCGAAATCGACCTCGATTTTGGCCGGCGGCGGGAGGACCCTGGAATTCGCCGAGTCGTCCGCCGCCCGGAGCCCGAGCGACGAGACCGAGCCCACCGCCGCGAGGAACGCAAGTGCAAAGATCCGGCCGTAAGGTCGACGCATGCGGGGTTCCTGTGGAGGCGGGAAGGAGGGCGGGCTGCGTTG
>JBLMWR010000331.1:0-4828 GCA_050257335.1 Deltaproteobacteria bacterium
TCCCGTCTCACCTCCCGCCATGCGCGAAAATCAAATTGCCCGAATCAGAGATCTCTTTTGCGCAATTTGACTTGACAGGCGTTGGCGACGATGTCGGCGTTGTCGAGGCAGCCGCACGACCTTCTCAGTTCGTCGCGTCTTCTCGGGGGGCGCAGAAGCCTGTCCTGCGGCGCAGGCCGCCGGCCACGCCCTTCGCAAAACGCTCAGGTCGCGCCACACCGATCGGCGCCGCTTCTCATGCCTCTTCGCTGACGAGGCTGTCGCGGTTGGCGACGGCCAGCACGGCGCGGACGATGCCGTCCGCGTCGAGACCCAGCTCGCAGAGTTGATCGTTACGGTCGGCGTGCTCGACGTACTGGTCAGGGAGGCCCAACCGGCGGATGTGATCGGTCCGCAATCCGGCGGCATTGGCCGTTTCGAGCACTGCCGAACCGAAGCCTCCCAGCAGCGTCCCTTCCTCGACGGTGACGACGAAGCCCGATTCCGCGACCGCCCGCAAAATGGTCTCGCGGTCGACAGGCTTCGCAAAGCGGGCGTTGATGACCCCCACGTCGAGACCTTCGCCCTTCAGACTGGCGGCGGCCTTCACGCAGTTGCCCAGCAGCGATCCGAAGGCGATGAGCATGCCGTCGCGCCCCCAATCGAGTACTTCGGCGTGTCCCAACCGCACCGGTTCGACCTCCCGCTTTACGCATTCGGCGGCAGCCTTCGGGTAGCGGATCGAGACCGGACCGGCAAAGTCAAGGGCGAAATCGAGCATGCCCCGGACGTCGAGCTCGTCGCCGGGGGCCGCGACCACCATGTTCGGGAAAACCCGCATGAAGGTGTTGTCGAAGGCCCCGTTGTGGGTGGGACCATCGGCCCCGACGAGCCCCGACCGGTCGAGACAGAAAGTGACGGGCAGATTCTGCAGGGCGACTTCCTGAAAGATCTGATCGAAGCTCCGCTGCAGAAAGGTGCTGTAAATATCGACGATGGGGCGCATGCCGGCCTTGGCCATCCCCGCGGCGAAGGCCACGGCGTGTCCCTCGCAGATTCCCGTGTCGAAAAACCGCTCGGAAAAGACCGACCGCACCTTCTGCAGCTTGTTCCCTTCGCACATGGCGGCCGTCAGCACGACCACCTTTGGATTGACTTCCATGGCCCCGTAAATGGCGTCGCTCACCACGTCGGTGTACGCCCGCGACGAGCTTTTCTTCACCGAAACGACCTCGTCGTCGCGGCGTTCGAACGGCGGCGGCGTGTGGAACATCACCGGATCTTCACAAGCGGGCTTGAAGCCGTGCCCCTTTTCGGTGAAGACGTGCAGCAGCACCGGTCCCTTGAGGTCTTTGACCATCTCCAGGTATTCGCGCAGCGACGACAGGTTGTGCCCGTCGATCGGCCCGATGTAGCGGAACCCGAGCTGTTCGAAGAGCATCCCGCCGTGCAGCGACGCCTTGAGCATCTCCTTGGTTTGGTACAAGACCTTTTCGACGGCGTCACCGACGATCGGCACCTTGTTCAGAAGCCAGCTCACGTCGCGCTTCAGCTCGTGGTACAAAGGGGCGGTACGGGCCTGGTCGAGATAGCGGGCCAGCCCCCCGACCCGCGGGCAGATCCCCATCTTGTTATCGTTGAGGATCACGAGGATGTCTTTATTGAGCCCCGAGGCGTTATTCATGGCCTCGAAGACGATTCCCGAGGGAAGGGCCCCGTCGCCGATCACGGCAACCGCGCGGCGGTTTTCCCCCAGGATGTCGTCGCCGGCTTTCAGCCCCAGCACGCTCGAAACGCTGCAGCCAGCGTGCCCCGTCATGAACAGGTCGTAAGGACTTTCGGCCGGATTGGGGTACCCCATCAGCCCCCCCTTCTGGCGGATCGTGGGGAATTCGGCGAAACGCCCGGTCAGCAGCTTGTGCGGATAGATCTGGTGCCCGGTATCCCAGATCAGCCGGTCTTTCGAAAAATCGAACACCAAGTGGAGCGCAATGGCCAGCTCCACTACGCCGAGGTTGCTCGCAAAATGCGCCGTCCGCGTCGAAACGACATGACACAGGGCGTCGCGCATTTCCTGCGCGAGCTTGTGCAGCTCTTCGTCGGACAACTTCTTGAGGTCAGCGGGAGACTCAATCCTTGAAAGAATTTCGTTCTTCATTAGTGGTCTCTTTCCAGAACGAATTGAGCCAGCGCATCCAGGCGCCGGCCGCGGTCACCAAACGGCTTGATCCACTCACACGCTTCCGCGATCTGGCATTGGGCCCGCAACACACTTGCTTCCTCTCCCAGCAGCGACGGGTAGGTCAGTTTGCCACGCGAGGCGTCTTTTTGAACCGTCTTGCCCATGCTCTGCGTGGTGCCACAGACATCCAGAAGATCGTCCGTTATCTGAAAGGCCAGGCCCAGGCAGCGGCCGTAGCTGGCCAGTCGGTGCAGGTCCTCGTTGCTCGCCTTCGCGATGCGGGCCCCCAGCGTCAGGCTGCTGGCCAGCAGCGCGCCCGTCTTGCGGCGGTGAATGCTTTCCAGCTCTTCGAGCGAGGCCACAGTTCGTCCCTCGGCTTCCAGATCAGCAACCTGTCCGCCCACCATTCCCGCCATGCCGGCGGCCCGGGCGAGGTCGGAACAGCAGGCAGCGGCGATTTCAGGGGGGGCCACGTCGCGGGACAGCACTTCGAACGCCAGGGTCAGCAACCCGTCACCCGCAAGAATCGCCAGGGCTTCACCGAAAACGATGTGATTTGTTGGGCGCCCCCGCCGCAGATCGTCATTATCCATCGCCGGCAGGTCGTCGTGGATCAGCGAATATGTATGCACCATTTCGATGGCGCACGCCGCCGGCAGGGCCGCCTCGACCGTTCCACCGCAGGCCTCGCACGACAAGAGCGCGAGAATCGGCCGCAGGCGCTTACCCCCCGCTTCGAGGCTGTACGCCATCGCCTCCTGCAGACGCGGCGGAATCCCGGGGGCCAGCTCGATGTACTTTTCGAGCCGGGCATTCACTTTTTCCCGCAGGGACTGGCAGATTTCGTCGATCGCGACGGTGGATACAGTCATGACTCGGCGAGAGTCGCTCTCCCGAAAGGATCGTGAAAATGTTGAGTCGGGGGGACTCAGATGAAATTTCGGGTTGTATCAATCCGCAGCCGACATGAAAACTAACTGGTTCCCCCTCAATACCTTAGAGAGGCCATTCTCAGCCGCTCTTCGAAACATTCTAATGAGTCCCGGGACAGCCGAAAATAGCAACCACGCCCTCGATTCTCAAATTCATCGGGAAAACCCCGATCCGCCAGTCGCGCTCGATCTCTTCGGCACGAACCTCACTCTCAGGCCATCTTCCTTTAACGCCGGCTCTTGCGGCGCGGATTTCAGCGTGTGCGCCAGTCGGAATTTGCACGCCGATGGCATGCCCGCTATGCTTTGAGGCGTTCACAACCTCTGAACCACCTCACAGGACGACACATGAGAGCGAGCAGCATCTGCGTGGCAGCGACCGCAATTCTGGCTCTTCTGGCCGCAGGCCTCGCGACAGGAGAATTGCGGGCCGCGGCCCCCCTGAATCAGGGAGCGCGAATCGTCTTCCTCGGCGATTCGATTACCCAGGCCGGGGCAGGAGCGGGCGGATACGTGACGCTCGTTAAAGACGCGCTCGCCAAAAAGCACCCCGACCTGGGCATTGACGTAATCGGCGCCGGTATCAGCGGGAACCGCGTTCCCGATATCGAAGCCCGACTTGACCGCGACGTTCTGGAGAAGAAACCCACGCTGGTGGTGATCTATATCGGCATCAACGACGTCTGGCATTCGCTGCAGAACCGCGGAACGTCCAAGCCCGATTTCGAACAAGGGCTGCGGCGGATCATCAATCACATCCAGGACGCCGGCGCACGCGTCATCCTGTGCACACCCAGCGTTATCGGGGAGAAGCATGATGGTTCGAATCCGCTCGATGCAATGCTCGACGAGTATTCGCAGATCAGCCGCACCGTCGCTGCGGAAACCCATTCCCGTCTGCTCGATCTCCGCCGCCAGTTCGTCGCGCATCTGAAAGCCAATAACAGGGGGAATGCCGACAGGAAGGTGCTGACGACCGACGGCGTCCACCTGAACTCGGCAGGCAACCAGTTCGTTGCCGAGCGGATGCTCGAAGCGTTGGAAGGAAAAATCCTGCGGCATGTCGTGCTCTTCAAATTCAAGGACGACGCCACACCCGAGCAGGTCCAGGAAGTCGTCACGGCCTTCGGGGCCCTCAAGTCGAAGATCGACACCATCGATGACTTCGAATGGGGAACCGACGTGGGCGTCGAGAACCTGGCCGCCGGTTTCACCCATTGCTTCGTCGTCACGTTTCGCGATGCAGCCGGCCGCGACATCTATCTGCCGCATCCGGCTCACGAAGAATTCAAAAAACTCGTCGGCCCGCGGCTCGAGAAGGTGCTGGTCGTCGATTATTGGACCACGCGCTCGTAGCCGCCCTTTCGTATTCCCGCCGGCTCGCAGTACCGCCTTCAGGCGGGTCCTCCCAGATGGTGTCTGTGCGCGGCTCGCGCGTTCGGCGCCTGAACCCTGGATACCATCGCCGCGCGGCGGAGCAGCTTTGGTCGATCACCCGCCGCCTGAGCCGGTCAAAGTGCCGCACCACACCGGGCGCACAATTTCGCCGTTTGATCGTTGACGGCCCGACACTTCAGGTGGCCGGCGATTTCCTGCGACTCAGACGCCCTGTCCGAAGGGACATACGGCTCTGAAAACCCGGTGGGACCGAAGATCGTAACCCAGACGCGAAGTCAAATTGCGTGTTTGAACGCCAGATTGGAGGACGGCATCAGCGCGGCCCACCAAGCAGCTT
>JBLMWR010000332.1:0-3399 GCA_050257335.1 Deltaproteobacteria bacterium
GATCACTTCGCTGGCGCTCATGCGGCGTTTTTCGAGGGGCCTCAGGTTGATCTGGATCCGGCCGCTGTTCATGGTCGTGTTGGTGCCGTCGATCCCGATGAAGCTCGACAGGCTGGCGACCGCCTCGTCCTGCAGGATGACCCGGTTCAATTCGAGCTGCTTGCGGGACATGGCCTCGAAAGAAATGTCCTGCGGCGCCTCGGAAATTCCCAGAATCACCCCCGTGTCCTGCACGGGAAAAAACCCTTTGGGAACGACGAAATACAAATGAATCGTCGCGGCCAGGGTCGCCGCGGCGACGGCCATCGTCAGCACCTGGTGCCGCAGGACCCACGTCAGCGTCCTGCCATAGAGCCGGATGACCGCGTCGAAGGCCCATTCCGAAGCGCGGTACAGCCAGCCGTGCTGCGCGGGATGGGTGTGGTGCAGCAGTTTCGCGCACATCATGGGCGTGAGAGTCAGTGAGACGACGGCCGAGACAAGGATCGTGACGCTGAGCGTGACCGCGAACTCGCGGAAGAGGCGGCCCACGATGTCGCCCATGAACAGGAGCGGGATGAGGACGGCGATCAGCGAGACGCTGAGCGACACGACGGTGAAGCCGATCTGCTGCGAGCCTTTGAGCGCCGCCTCCAGCGGCGGCTCCCCTTCTTCGATGTAGCGCATGATGTTCTCGATCATCACGATGGCGTCGTCCACGACGAAGCCGGTCGAAATCGTGAGCGCCATCAGCGTCAGGTTGTTGAGGCTGTAATCGAGCAGGTACATCACCCCGAAGGTGCCGACGAGAGAGAGCGGCACGGCGACGCTGGGAATGATCGTCGCCGGGATGTTGCGCAGAAAAAGAAAGATGACCATCACGACCAGGGCGACGGTGAGCATCAGCTCCCATTGCACGTCTTCGACCGACGCGCGGATTGTGACCGTCCGGTCAGTGAGAACGTCAACCTTGACCGCCGCGGGGAGCGACTCCTGGAGCTGCGGCAGCAGGGTCTTGATCCGATCGACGACTTCGATAATGTTCGCCCCGGGCTGCCTTTGAATATTGAGAATCACCGCGGGGGATTCGTTCATCCACGCCGCCTGCCGGGCGTTTTCGGCCCCGTCGATCACTTCGGCGACGTCCGACAGCTTCACCGGCGCCCCGTTGCGCCAGGCGACGATCAGTTGCCGATACTGTTCGCTGGTGAAAAGCTGGTCGTTGGCGCCGATGGTGAAGGCCTGGCGGCTGCCGTCGAAGCTGCCCTTGGCCTGGTTGACGTTCGCCTGGGCCAGCGCCGTCCGCAGGTCTTCGAGGTTGAGCCCCAGCGACGAGAGGGCGGTGGGATTGGCCTGGATGCGGATGGCGGGCTTCTGCCCTCCGCTGATGCTCACCATTCCCACCCCCGAGAGCTGCGAAATCTTCTGGGCCAGCCGCGTGTCGGCCAGATCTTCGACCTTTGCCAGCGGGAGCGTATCGGAGGAGAGCGCGAGGGTCAGAATCGGCGCGTCGGCGGGGTTGGTCTTGGTGTAGATCGGGGGGTTGGGGAGGTCGCGCGGGAGGAACGTCGAGGCGGCGTTGATCGCCGCCTGCACCTGCTGCGCGGCGACGTCGATGTCCAGCTCGAGCTCGAACCGCAGCGTGATGACCGAACACCCCTCGGAGCTGGAGGAGGTCATCTGCGTCAGACCCGGCACCTGACCGAATTGCCGTTCAAGCGGCGCGGTGACTGTCGAGGCCATGACGTCGGGCCCGGCGCCGGGGTAAAACGTCAGCACCTGAATGGTCGGATAATCGACCTGCGGCAGGGCCGAGACGGGGAGCTGCTTGTAGGCGACCATGCCAGTCAGCAGGATCGCGACCATCAGGAGCACCGTGGCGACCGGCCGCAGAATGAATTGCCGGGACGGATTCATGGGCTGCGCGCTCGACAAGTGGTCGGTAGGATGGGCTTCCAAACCCGTCCGTGCTTTGTGTTCGGCAGGGGTGTCCCTCCGTTCGGGGCGGGTTTCCTGACCCCGCCGCGAGCGCGACCGGGAGTCTCGCACTGTACGGGACGCCTTTGCGTGAGTTCTTTTCTTACATCATCAGTCATTTCTTTTCCGACCGGGGCTCGCCGCCCGACCCAGCCCGCTGTTCCGGCTGGTTTTCCTTCGCCTTTTCCTTTTCCGGCGTCGTGATTTCGGAGCCTTCTTTGAGCTTGTCGATGCCGTCGGTCACCACGATTTCGCCGGCAACCAGGCCCGTGACGATCGCCGTCTCGCCCGCTTCCGTGTGGCCGGTAATGACGTTCCGGAAGTTCACCTTATCGTCGGCGTTGACGACATACACGAAGGCCCCGCCGGGGCCGCGCTGCACGGCGGCCGAAGGAACGACGACCGCATTGCGGATCGTGTCGACGAGCAGTCGCGCGTTGACGAACTGATTGGGAAAGAGCATCCCGTCCTCGTTGTCGAAGACGGCCTTCAACTTGACGGTCCCCGTCGTCGCATCGACCTGGTTGTCGACGGCGTACAGCTTTCCTGTGGCGAGTTTCGTGGTGAAGCCCCGGTCGTAGGCGTAGACCGTCAGGGTCTGTCCATCGTTGATCTGCTTCTGCACGCGCGGGATCTCGTCCTGCGAGACCGGGAAGACCAGCGCAATCGGCTGGAGCTGCGTGATCACCGCCATCCCCATCGCGTCGCTGGCGTGTACGATGTTTCCCTGATCGACCAGTCGCAGGCCGATGCGGCCGCTCACGGGGGCCACGATGCGACAGTAGGTCAGTTGCAGGCGGGCATTGGCGACCAGTCCGCGATCGGTCTGGACGGTTCCCTGCAACTGCTCGACCATCGCGACCTGCTCATCGACCTGCTGCTGGGCGATCGACTTCGACTTCTGCAGCTCCTTGACGCGGACGAGATTGAGTTTGGCCAGTTCCAGAGAGGCCTCATCCTTCGCCAACGTCCCCTCGGCCTGTTCAAGTTGCGCCTCGAAGGGGCGGGGATCGATCTCGGCCAGTAATTCTCCTTCGCGAACCATCTGTCCTTCGGTGAAGGCGACCTTGATGAGCTCGCCGTCGACGCGGCTCTTGAGGGTGACGGTTTTGAAGGCGGTGACCGTTCCCAGACCGTTGATAAAATCGGGCATGTCGCGGCGCTCGACCGTGGCGGTCCGCACGGGAATCGGGCGGAGCGTTTTTCCGGACGGCGCAGCGGAACCCCATCGCGCCGCAGCGACGAGGGGCCACCATTGGGCCCGGTAGTGCCACGCGGCGCCTGCCAGGGCGAGGAAGATCAGCCACCGCCAGACATGCCGCCGCCGCGGTTCGGAGGCGACGTCTGGCGGTGAGGCTTCCGAGGCGTGCGCTCGAGCCTCGGGTGTCTGCTGTGCGTGGGGGTCGCCGTTCGCCGCCGGATTCGCGGTTCTCGCAGGGTCGG
>JBLMWR010000333.1:0-10611 GCA_050257335.1 Deltaproteobacteria bacterium
TGGTCTCCTCGATTTCGAATGTGGGATTTCGGATTTGTGATAAATTGTCCGGCGCGCCCGGGATGTAAGTCCCGGGGTGTGCTCAAAAGAGTCGAAGAGGTCAAAAAGAGTCGAAAAGGTCGAAGGGGCCAAAGTGACTTCTCCCCCCTTCGCAAGGCGAGGCGGGGGGGGTCGCGCTGCCTGCCGCAGAGCACTCTACTGCAGATCAGCGTCTGCAACACAGCGTCAATTTGCATTTTTCAATTTGCAATCGTCAGTCACGCAAAGTACCCAGGGGGACCTCCGCTCTTCGCGGCGGTGCCCGCCCCCGGGGCTTGGGAAGACTCGCGATGAACTACTCTCCCTTTTCGCGCTTCACGCGCTGAAATTTCGCCCTCACGGCGGCGATGACCTCTTGGGGGACGAACGCGTCGAGCGGCTCTTTGCCATTGGCCGAATCGATGCCGAACATCGCCACCTGCTTGATGAGCGAGCTCGAGATATGCGTATATTTTTCGCTGGCCATCAGGAACACGGTCTCGATGTCGTGCGCCAGGGCCCGGTTGGCGAGGGTCATCGTGAACTCGCCTTCGATGTCGGTCAGGGTCCGAAGCCCACGCAGCATCACGGCCGCCCCCGACCGCCGCAGAAAATCCACTGCCAGCCCTTCGAAGCAGGCGACGTCGACGTTCGGGTAGGGCCTCAGGACCAGGCGCAGGAGGTCGAGCCGCTCCTGCGGCGTGAAGAGCGGCGACTTCTCGGGGTTGATGCCGACCCCTACCGTCACCCGCTCGAACATTCGCGCCCCGCGCTCGATGATGTCTTTGTGCCCGAGCGAGACCGGGTCGAAGCTGCCGGCGTAGACGGCATGTCGCGGATTGAGCGAGCTCGGCATGGCGAAGTCTTCTGCGCGGGACAAGACGCGGGAACCTGCGGCTTCATCGTAACGCAGCGCCGGCCGCATCGACAACTCAAGCCCAGGCCCAGGGGTGGGCACCGCCGCGACGAGCGGTGGTCCCCGTGGGTACTTACGTCCCGGGCGCGCCGGATTTGTACGGCACCGGGTTCGGCCGCGGCGGATTGGCCATCAGCTCGTAGTGCGGGTCCTGGAGCCCGAAGGCGTCGGCGACGCGGTTGAAGAAAGCGAACAGGGCGGTGATGTAGACCGCCTCGGCGATCTGCGGATCGGTCCAGCCGGCCTGGCGGACTATCTCGACATCCTCATCCTGGCAACGGTAGGCCTGCTGCGTCAGCAGTTTCACGAGTCCCAGCAGCACGCGCTCGGTGGGGGCGATTGACGCGTGGTCGAGATCAGCCCGGCGGATGGCGGCGACGGTCTCGGGGTCCTGGCCCTGCAACTGCAGGAACATCGCGTGCGAGCCAATTCAATACGGGCACTGGTTGAGGGCCGAGACGTAGGTGGCGATCATCTCTTTAACGCGCCGCGTCAGGTGCCCTTCCGAAAAATGCACCCGGTACGAAAATTCCATCACGTCGCGGAGAAAATCGGGACGCTGGCTGAAGCACTTGAGGATGCCGGGGATCTCGGGCCGCCCGGGATTGTGCTCGAACCATTTGCGGTAAAGCTCCTCCAGCTCGCCCGAGGCGTGCTGTTCGTCGACCCAATGGATGCGGGGTGTGGACATGATTTCGGATCTGGGATTTTGGATTTTGGATTTCGGATTTGGCGACGCTCGTCAACTCAAGCCTACGGGTCGTAACCCATGGGTCTTGTGCGCGACGTTGCATTCAGAATCGCCCTCTGCGCTTGCTGCCCGGCAATCACCTCACGCTCACGCAGATAGCTGTCGTCGATCGGGTCATTGGCCAGGCGAAGCCGAACATCTCGTCGGTCCGGGCCTGAAATAATGCCCTTCAGCGGAATCTTCAGACCCGGCAGCGAGTGCTGCGCGAATCCAACGTTCGGCGGATCCGCTGTCTCGCCCGCGATTCTCGCAATCCCGGCGGGGACGGTCAATGGACCATCCGCCCCCTGCAGCCGGGTCACTCCATGACCCGGCGGTGTCGGGGTGCGGTTGCCGATCGTGGGGCGGATTGAGATTCGGGCTGAAGTGCCCGGGAGTGACGGCGGGGGCGACGTGCCGTTTTTCGCGCGGATGCCCGAGCAATCCCCACTCCCGTCCGGTCACGGAGTGATCGAACTAGAGGTGGACTCCAGCGCCAAGAGCCGCAGTTTCAGGCTGACTCCCTGCGGCGAGGTGTATCCCCCGGTTTTGCCTCCCGAAGCGACCACGCGATGGCAGGGGACCACGATGGGATGGCGGTTGGAGGACATGACGCTACCGACGGCCCGGGCAGCGCGGGGATATCCCGCCTTTTCGGCCAGCCGTCCGTAACTCATCGTCTTGCCGTATGGAATCCGCCGCGTAATTCTAAGGACGCGCTGCTGGAATTCTGTTGCAGGGGGGAGATCGAGAGGAATGTCGTCGAAATCGCACCGCTCGCCGATGCAGTACCGCTCGAGCCTGCGGCGCAGGTCGGGATTCCAGTCGCTTTCGCGAATATTGGGGCCGTCGCTCATCTCTTCCAATCGGCGCCGGCAGGCATGGCGAACTTCGTCAGCGGAGGCGTGTCCAGCCATTACCGCGACCAGCCGCGAATCCCGGCCCAGCAGGCCGAACCAGCCGAGATTCGTCGGAAAAATCGACAGAGTCGGAGTCATTGCATCTTTCGCGCGGCCAATAATCGTCCGAGTTGCACTTTGACCCACCTTCACCACCCCTTTACAATGAAGAAGTGATCCAATAAGGTCACAACTCGTTTTTGAAGTTTCGACCCGTCTGAAAATTCCCGGAGCGTGTCCGGACGGCGTCCACGCCTTCAGCGTGGCGAATTTCCGAATGATCCGCAAGCACGCCCGCCAACCGGGGCTCGATTCATGGCCGACTACTCCACACTTGCGGACGACTTCTACTGCAACATGAACCTGAACACCGAAATGGCCCTTCCGGCTGCCCGGGAGACCATTCTCGGTTTCTTCGAACGCGTGCAGAAGACCTATCCCACGATGCGGAACTTTTACACCCGCGAATCGGGGGATTTCGTCCTCGAAGAGGACAAAGAACAGGGGAACTACCGCTGGATCAGCATCGAATCGCGGCGGGTTTGCAGCGGCTACGTGAATCCTCCTTCGATCGATTCGGCAATGGAACAGCACAAGCTCGTGCTCGAGCTGATTCCCTATATGCTCTCTGTCAGCCCCCTCGACTGCGAAGCCCTCGATTGCATGATGGGGTTCGATTTCTCGTACCGCGGCAACCATGACGCCCTCGTCGCCGAGGCACTGGGAACCTGCCCGTCTTTCGAGGGGTTGATGGATATTCCCGATGCACAGGTCATCAACCTCGAGCCGTCGATCACCATTGCTCTGGACGACGCCTGCCGGCTGCAGGCGCGGCTCATGGTCGAAACCCGCACCAATGCCTACCACGTCCGCCGCGGGGATTATCCTGAAGAGCAGATCAGCGTGTATTTCACGGTGCGTCAGTACGGCAGCCTGACGCCCGGGGTGACGTTCGAACAGACCTTGACCATGCTCCGCGAGCACAACGAGCGGTTGATGAACCGCTACGTCGTCGACCAGGTCCTCCGTCCGTTGGCGCAGGCGATTTCGGCGAAATAATTGCCATGGCCGTTCGCGGAGTGATTTTCGACCTCGACGGAACCCTGATCGACTCGGGGCTCGATTTCGACCAGATGCGCCGGGAAATGCAGTTCGCGCCCGGCCAGTTCATCCTGGAAACGCTCGAGTCGCTTCCCGAAGGCGAACGCAAAGAGCGCTGCCGGACGATTCTCCGCGACCACGAGCATCGCGGCGCGATGACGGCGACGCTCATGCCCGGGGCCCGTGACCTGGTCGTGGAACTCAGCCGCCGCGGAATTCCGCAGGCGATCCTGACCCGTAATTCGCGCGAAATGACCGACCTCGCGCTGCGCCGGCTGGAACTCGCGTTCGACCAGGTTCTGACGCGCGAAGACGCCCCTCCCAAGCCCGATCCGGCCGGTCTGCGCAGAATCTGCCGGACCTGGAATGCCGCCGTCGCGGAAGTCATCTTCGTCGGCGATTTTCAATTTGACCTCCTCGCCGGGCGCCGGGCGGGGATCACAACGGTGCTGTACGCGCCGGACGGCCCGCCCGATTATGCGCACGAGGCCGATTTTGTCGTGTGCCATCTTTCAGAAATCTGCCGCGTCGTGACCGAACTTGACCGACGCATTAACGCGCGACGATAATTCATTTCATGCTCCGCGTCCTCGGCTCGACTAAAACTCTTTGCGACCGCATCACCCGCCGCGACATGCTGCGCGCCGGCGGGCTGGGGCTCTCGTCGCTGGGGGTCGCCGGTCTCCTGGATTCCCGATCTCATGCGGTACCCGACGATTCAACGGAGCACGGCTTCGGCAAGGCCAAACGTGTCATCCTCCTGTATTTGTACGGGGCTGCCGCGCAACACGAGTTGTGGGACCTGAAGCCCGAGGCGCCGGAGGAGATTCGCGGTATCTTTCGCCCGATCGACACGGTCGTGCCGGGAATCCAGGTCTGCGAACATCTCTCGCGCTTGGCCCGCGTCGCCGACCGCTGCGCCTTCATCCGCTCGATGACGCATCCGTACAATATCCACTCGGCGGCGTACACGCTCACGGGGGTCGACAGGGTCGACATTCCGATGGAGCTGAATCCGTACGATTCGCGGCACTGGCCGTTCTTCGGCAGCGTCGTGGACTACCTGGCGCAGCAGCCAAACTCGCTGGCGCCGCCCCCCGCTGTCCCGCGGAACGTGGGGTTGCCGTTTCAATTCAGCAGCCGTTCCCCGGAGTTTCAGAGGGGAGGCCCGTACGGCGGATTTCTCGGACGGGGCTTCAACCCGGTCTGGACCGAGTTCGAGGGAGACGCCGTGCAGACGATCGAGCGATGGCGCGGCGATGCGGACGTGCCGGTGAAGGAGCCGTACGCGGGGATTTCCCGCGAGGGACGGTTTACCGTGTCGGATTCGGCGCGGCTGCGGCCGGAACTGACGCTCGACCGACTGAACACGCGACGGACTCTGCTGGAACAGCTCGACGACCGCCGGCGGGCGCTCGACGACGCTCCCGCCGTCCGCAGCCTCGACCGCTTTCAGGACATGGCGTACTCGCTGATCACCTCGCCCCGCATCCGCGAGGCGCTCGATATTTCGAAAGAACCGCGTGAGCTGCGTGAACGGTACGGCATGACGCTGTTCGGGCAGGCGGCGCTGGCGGGACGGCGACTGCTCGAAGCCGGCGCGACCGTCGTGTCGGTCTTCTGGGACGAAATTCAGACCGCCAATTCGGCGTGGGACACGCACTTCAGCCATTTCGAGCGGCTGAAGGACGAGTTGCTCCCCGGGCTCGATCGGGCCCTCTCCACGCTGCTCGTTGATCTCGACCAACGGGGGATGCTCGACGACACGCTCGTCCTGTGCCTCACGGAACATGGGCGGACTCCCAGGCTGTCGAACACCGCGCGGGGAGCGGGGCGCGAGCACTGGTCGGAAGTGTACTGCAATCTCGCGGCCGGCGCGGGGATCGCCCGCGGCAGGCTGGTGGGAAGCTCCGACAGGAACGGGGCCTTCGTCAAGGACGATCCCGTCAGCCCCAAGGACATCCTGTGCACGGCGTTCCATCTGCTGGGAATCGATCCGCACCAGACGATTCCCGACCGGCTCGGCCGACCGATGCGCCTCGTCGCCGAAGGGGACGTTCATCCGCGGCTGCTTGGCTGACAGATGATTCACCTCCTTCGCACCGGGCGGGCCCGTGCGTAGTGCCGCCTTCAGGCGGTTGCGGGTCGGCGCCGGCTGAAGGCGGTTCGACGAACTCTCAGCGCTCGGGGCCGAGCTTCCGCACGTAGCCGGCAGACGACTGAAAGAACTTCTGGCGGCGCTGTGCAGTTTCTGCCGTTGCCTGATTGGCGGATTGGCGCAGGTCGTCGAGGTTGGCCGCACAGTACCGGCAGCCGACCGTTTCCAGGTGAAAGCGGAAGTACTGCGCCAGTTCCGCGGGGAGAGCACCGAGGAGATATGACCCCAACTGGTATCGGGTCGGGCAGCTCAGCCGTCCCCGCCGCCAGATCTCGCCGACCGAATTCCCTTGTTCGTCGCGCTGCATCCGCAGGGCGGCGGCCCTATTCCGAAGATCGGCCGAGGCGCGCAGTGCATTTTCGACCGCCGTCATTCGTTCCACCGGCAGCCCCTCGTCGAGGTACGCCAGCAATTCCACATCGGTAAAGTCGAGTTCCATAACGGCTGCATTCTATGAAAACGCCAGTCTCACTGCGACTGTTCATCCTTTGTGCATTCACCCCGTTGCACGAGAATCGTCACGTGGCCGCACATCAGAGCTTCCGCCGTTTTGACTTCGGTCCGGGTGGAGTGCGTTTTCTCCTAATCGACACTCCCGGACGAGCTGTTCTGCCGCGCTTCGGCTTTCGGCCGCGGTCGGGCTTGTCGCCCGCGACACGGCAGCCCGACGCGGCAACGCAGATTTCCTGGCGGTTATGGTGCAGTTGCCGGGCGCGGATCTGACGGAAACCCCACGACCGGATCCGGTCGAGGTACTTCGGGATCTCCTCCGCCAGCGACCAATCGGCCAGCTTGAGCGTCAGCAGCATCCCCTTGAACTTCACGCCGGGGTGGCTGACGATCGCCTTGACCGTGTCGAGCGTGTAGTTCGGGGGAAGGTTGACGTCGCACGTCAGCCAGTCAACGCCGATGAATTCGCTCCGAGGTACTTCCTTCGACCGCTTGCGGATATGGCGGAAGTGCGGATCGGCGAGGACCGCGGAGTCCATCTCCGCCGGGTCGATCCCCACGACGTCGAGCCCTTGCGCGAGGAGCAACTGCGACGCGCCGCCCGGGGCCGAACCGATTTCCACGCAGTGCTCTCCCGGCTTGACGTGATACCCCGACCACAGCAGTGCCTCGTGCATTTTCAGCCAGGCGCGCGACACCGCCCCTGGCGGCAAAACCGCCTCGCAAAAACCCCCCGGCCACGACGAAACCAGGGAATGCACCCGATGATACCCCACCCACCATTCCGCATCATCCACAATCACCACATCCGCAACGAGTGGCCTCTTGTCTTCTCCCCCCCTGAGCAAGGCGGGGCAGAGGGGCTCGCGCGGCATGGTTTGCCGATCCTCCCTTGCTGGCGCTGCACCAGACGATTTCAAATCGTAAATTGAAAATTGAAGATTTGAAATTGCCAGGTGCCGCGCAACTTCTTGCGGCGCCCTCTCTCTTATCACCCGTTCGGCTTCCACCGCCACTGCCGTCATCCCCGGCTCGTAATCACGGAACCCCGGCGTATAACGGTCGCGCGGCCAGACGTGAAGCTGCGTCGCCGGAAGGGCGCCGATCAGCTTCCACGCCCAATTGGCCCGTTCCTCGGGCGTCGCACCGGTCGCTTTCCCCAGGCAAAACCCCGACGCGCGGGCGAATATCAGCTTCGCGCCGAAGTCGTCCGGCAGCTTTTCCTCCTGCGCGATCTTGAACGTCAAAAAACCGGGGCGCGAAAAGGCAAACCGCAGCCCCGGCCATTCCCGCGCCACATCCCGCTTCAACGCCGCCTCTGCGCCGACCTGGCAGGTGAAAAAAACAAAGGATGGTGAATCCGGCATCTTTATTGGCACGAAGATTCCCTTCTTCTGATCATCCGTGTGAGAGCAACTTCGCAGTGCGACAGGCGATGAGCGCGCGAAAATCGGTCGGCGGCATTGTAGTGGATCGCCCCGCCGAATTGCATTCCGTGCCGAGCACTTCTACGATCAGATCATGCGCACACAAAAACGCCGTCGGTCGCAGGCGGATGCCCCGCCAACGCCCGGCGGGGGACAAATCGCCGCTTCACTCCTGCAGCAACGGTCCCTCGAATTGCCCGCCGGCGCGGCGCTGCCCGAGGTTTCGCTTCGATCTGTCCGCCTCCACACGCACCTGTTCCGCAAGCTGATCGGCAAGGTTGATCCCTCGGCCCGGCCGGGCGATCTGGTTGCCGTCCACACGCCGCAGAGAGAGTTGCTGGGCCACGGGCTCTACAACCCGCGGGCCGAGATCGCCGTCCGGATGCTGAATTTCGGCGGCGCGGTTCCCGGACCCGAATTCTGGGACGGACGCCTTGAGCGGGCAGTTCAGTTGCGGCGCGACATCTTGCGGCTCGATGCGGTTACGGATGCCTATCGGGTGGTGCACGCCGAGGCCGACGGACTCTCAGGGCTCGTCGTCGACCGTTACGGCGACGTGCTGTCGGCCGAGGTCTTCAGCCTGGCGATGTTCCAGAGGTCGCACGCGATTCTTTCGCGTCTGGGCGGGCTGCTGGGTACGACGCACTCGCTGGTGCAGGTTCCGGTGCAGACGCACGGCCAGGAAGGCTTTCTCGCCGAGCCGGTCCGCTCGCCGGGGTTGCCCGAAGAAGTGACGGTCACCGAATTCGGAACCAGATTTCGCGTGCGATTCGAGGAGGGGCACAAGACGGGATTCTTCTGCGATCAGCGCGACAACCGCCGCCGGCTGGCGGAATTCTGTGCGGGCCGGACAGTCCTCGACCTCTGCTGTTACACGGGGGGCTTCGCCGTGCAGGCGAAACAGCTCGGCAACGCCGCCGAAGTCACCGCCGTTGACCTGGATGAGAAAGCGATCGCGCTTGCCCGTGATAATGCCCGCTTGAATCAGCAGAAGGTGCATTTCGTCCACGCCGACGTCTTCGGCTACATGCGCGACATGATCGCCAATGGCCGGACGTTCGACGTGGTCGTGCTCGACCCGCCGAAACTGATCCGCAATCGCCGCGAGCTGGAAGAGGGGACGAGGACTCATCTCGACCTGAACCGGCTGGCAGTCCAGCTCGTCGCAGACGGGGGCTTGTTTTTGAGCTGCACCTGCTCGGGGCTGCTGGAGGAAGCGGAGTTTCTGCGGCTCCTGCACACCGCGGCCCGGCAGGCAGGGAGACCGACAGCGAGGGAAGGGCACGCGCACTCTCCGCCGTCACGCGCGCTACAGATCCTCGCGAGAACCGGCGCGGCCCCCGATCACCCCGTCGCTGCCGATTGCCCCGAGACGGAGTATCTGAAGGCCGTGTGGATACGGGTGTTGCGAACGACCGCGTATGCGTGACGAGGTGTTTGCGATATCATTCGTCACGCTGACATTACCCACGGGACGCGGCCCGTGGGTTTGGCGGAGCGCACGAGCAATCACAGCCCGTTCAATCAGCATCGCAACATTTTCGCGTACGCGAACTCTTCATGAGCAAACTCGATCCCGACAGAATCAACGTCATCGTGGCCACCGACTGCGGGAGCACGACGACGAAGGCCATTTTAATCGAGAAGATCGACGGACATTATCACCAGACCCATCGCGGCGAGGCGCCGACCACCGTCGAAGAGCCGGTCGCCGATGTCACGATCGGCGTGACGAACGCGCTGACCGAGCTGCAGGAGCTGGCCGGGCGGCAGTTGATCGACGACGAGGGGCAGATCATCCGGCCTGCAAAGGGGAATGTGGGATGCGACATCTATATCTCGACGTCGAGCGCGGGGGGCGGGTTGCAGATGGTCGTCGCCGGGGTCGTCAAGGAAATGACGGCAGCCAGCGCCAAGCGGGCCGCGCTTGGGGCGGGGGCCATCGTCATGGAAACGCTTGCCGCCAATGACAAGCGCCGCCCGCACGAGCAGATTCAGCGGATTCGCGAGCTGCGGCCCGACATGATTCTCATCTCCGGGGGCACCGACGGGGGAAACGTCAACCAGGTGGTGCAGATCGCCGAGCGCATCGCCCCCGCCCGGCCTCAGCCCCGCTTCGGCGGCGAATATAAAATGCCGGTCATCTATGCCGGCAACAAGGACGCTGCCCCCCTCGTCGAGAAGGCATTCGACGACACGGTCGCCCTGACGGTGGTCGAAAACCTGCGTCCCGTTCTCGAGCGCGAAAACCTCGGACCGGCCCGCGACCGGATTCACGATTTGTTCCTCGAACACGTCATGGCCCATGCCCCGGGATACGACAAGCTGATTCGCTGGGCTGACGCCGCCATCATGCCCACTCCCGGCGCGGTGGGGAACATCCTGCAGACGATCGCCCGTGCCGAGAAGATCAACGTGGTCGGCGTCGACATCGGCGGCGCAACGACCGACGTCTTCAGCGTCTTCGACGGGGTCTTCAACCGTACGGTGAGCGCCAACCTCGGAATGAGTTATTCGATCTCCAACGTCTGCGCCGAGGCGACGCTGGCGAACATTCTGCGGTGGGTCCATTTCGACATGGACGAGCGCGAGCTGCGGAACCGGGTGAAGAACAAGATGATCCGCCCCACGACGATCCCGCAGACGCTCGAAGCGCTGGTTTTCGAGCAGGCGGTGGCGCGCGAGGCGCTGCGGCTGGCGTACACCCAGCACAAGGAATTCGCCACGACTCTGAAAGGGGTCCAGCAGCAGCGGACGGTCGGCGACATGTTCCACCAGCAGGCCGGCGGCCAGAGCATCGTCAACAACATGCGGCTCGATCTGCTCATTGCTTCGGGCGGCGTCCTGTCGCATGCCCCGCGGATGCAGCAGACCGCCGCGATGCTGGTCGACGCCTTCGAACCCGAAGGCTT
>JBLMWR010000334.1:0-4113 GCA_050257335.1 Deltaproteobacteria bacterium
GAATAGTTCGTGTAAGGCATGGCAGGATTGCTGGAGAGGAGGTAGTAGATGGCGTTGTCAATCCCTTTAAAGCTGTACGTCGGCCCTCTGTGGTCCCCCTCTGCGGTGTGATTGTAGACCACGTCGAGGATGACTTCGATCCCGGCGGCGTGCAGGCTTCTGACCATGTTGCGGAACTCATCCCTCACACGGGTGCTGTCGGCCGCGTATTGCCGGTGCGGCGAAAAGAAATTGAGCGGCATATAGCCCCAGAAGTTTCCATCCTGCGGATCAAACTGATGGACGGGCATCAGCTCGACGGTCGTCACGCCAAGCTCCTGCAGGTATGGAATCTTATCGATGACGCCGGCGAACGTGCCGCGCCTCTCCGGTGAGACCCCGCTTGTCGGGCTGCGGGTGAAGCCCCGTACGTGCAGTTCGTAAATGACGGTCTCCTGGTGGTGGCGGACAGGCCGGTCGTCGCCCCAATCGAACGGCGGTTCGCCATCCCTCAGGATTCCGACTGTGGCCCTGCCGGCGTTGGATCCCGGATGCCGTGCCGCCTCGCGCTCAAAAGCCGGCGGAAAATAAACGCCCGTCGCGTAGGGATCGATCAGGATCTTCCGGGAATCAAACGCGTGGACAGCTTGTGGACCATCGGGAGCCGGACCGGAGACCGAGTACGCGTAATAACGGGCTCCCGGGACCGCCTGCTTCGGGACCCGGCAAAACCAGAGGCCCCGCAATTTGTGAACCAGGGGGTCAAGTCGGTATTCATATAATGGCTTCGCCAGGTCGTCGACGCCGTACAAAAGAAGCGTGACGCCTCCTGCGTTTTCTGACAGCAGCGAAAAATTGTAAGCCTGCTCGGCTTCGATCCAGCTCTGTCCCATCGGGAACGGGGTGCCTTCCGCTGAAAACCATGCCGCCAGCGGAAAAACCTCGCGCCGCGGGAAGCCGCGCACTTCGGTTGCCGGATGGCCTGCGGCCGGCGATGCCGTCGAGTGGCTGCCAGGCGTTATATGCCGGCCGGGCGCTGGATCGGGAACCCGTGATGGTGATGAACTCATAGTTCGATCTATGGAAGTATTGCCACCCGGGACGCCGGACGCAAGAAGTGGCGACCGCCGGCTCCGCAGGCCGCATTCAGCGCTGTAGCCCAGGCATTCCATCCTGCGTCGCGGGAGTGCGTTCCGGTGCAGAGTCCGCCCTCCTCTCCGGGAAATGAACAGCCCGTCACCCTCCATATTACATTTCCGCAACCCGGGCATTTTGAAATTGCAATCGTACGCTGCCGTTCTTAGTTTCACCTGAGGGGAAGCGGCAAGCGGGCCATGACGTATGCCGGATCGACCCCGAAGTGTTCAGTCGAAAGGAGCCCTCCCATGCTGGTCTTGTCGAGGAAGAGATCGGAATCGATCGTGATCGGCAGCGTCGACGGGCTGGAGACTGTGCTGAAAGTGACAGTGCTCGAGATTCGAGGTGGAAGGGTGAAGCTCGGATTCGAGGCGGAAACGGCGGTTCGTATTCGGCGATCGGAGGTTGGCGAAACAGCCCCTCCATTACATAAAAGTAATTTGCAGTCGGGTGCTGCGGTCAGTAAACTCATGCAGACACGGCGTACTCACTGACGAGCGGTGAGAAAGATGTCTTTGAATCAGCGCCGTGCGGTCAACCGAACGTGGCTATGGCAGCCCCTGTCTGCAGGAAATGCAGAACAGGGGTTTTTTGTTGCTGGTACGGCAGCCGGAAGGGGCTGCTTCGACGATCAACAGCAGGTGCAGGAGCGAAAGGCATTACGACCGTGCCGGAGACATCGGTGAGCCAGCCTGGTTCAGGCCGCATGACCGCCGTCCGCGGTTCGGTGGTCGAGGTCGAGTTCGCGGCCGAACTGCCGGCAATCAACGAGGCCCTGCAGGTGCGGCTGGGCGATCGGACCGTCGTTTTGGAAGTGGCGCACCATCTCGATCTGCGCACGGTGCGGGCCATCGCCATGGCCCATACCGAAGGGTTGGCGCGGGGGATGACGGTAAGGCGAACGGGTCAGCCGATCATGGTCCCCGTCGGGCCGCAGACCCTGGGCCGGCTGTTCAACGCGCTGGGCCAGCCACTGGACGGGGGCGATCCGCTCGACGACGTCGAGCATTGGCCCATTCACCGCTCCTCCCCAAAGCTGGAAGCGCAGCGCCACGGTCTGGAGTTCCTCGAAACAGGGATCAAACTGATCGACCTTTTGGCTCCTCTGGCGCGGGGGGGCAAGGCGGGGCTGATCGGCGGGGCAGGAGTCGGGAAAACGATCCTCTTGCAGGAGCTGATCCGCACCATGAACCACAACCACGGGGGAGGGGCGGTCTTCGCCGGCGTGGGGGAGCGGACGCGCGAGGGGAACGACCTGTGGCTGGAAATGCAGCAGACCGGCACGCTCCAGAACTCGGTCCTCCTTTTCGGCCAGATGAATGACGCCCCCGGAAGCCGCTTTCGCGTGGCCCTTTCGGCGCTGACCATGGCCGAATATTTCCGCGACGTCAACAAGGCCGAAGTCCTCTTCCTGGTCGACAACATCTTCCGCTACGTGCAGGCCGGATCGGAAGTCTCGGGACTGCTGGGGCGCCTTCCGTCGGAAGTCGGCTACCAGCCCACCCTGGCGGATGACCTGGCGGTGTTCGAGGAACGCATCGCGTCGGTGCACGGGGCGGCCATCACGTCGGTCCAGGCGGTGTACGTCCCCGCCGACGATCTCACCGACCCCGCGGTGGCCCAGACGTTCGCGCATCTCGACGCCAGCATCGTCCTGTCGCGCAATCTGGCAGCGCAGGGGCTCTATCCCGCGATCGACCCCCTGGCTTCGACCTCGCGGCTGCTCGACCCGGTCACGGTCGGTCCGCGGCACTATGCGGTGGCCCTGCGCGTCAAGGAGACCATCGAACGCTACCGCGAGCTGCAGGACATCATTGCCATGCTGGGTATGGACGAGTTGTCGGCCGACGATCAGAAAATGGTGCGCCGGGCACGGCGGCTCGAGCGGTTTCTGACGCAGCCGCTGTTCGTCACCGAAACATTCACCGGACATAAGGGAAAGCATGTCTCCCGCGAACAGACGATCGCGGGTTGCGAAGCCATTCTGGACGGAAAATATGATGGGGTCGACGAAGCGCGGCTGTATATGATCGGCTCGGCCGAGGAGGTCGCACCATGACCTTCAATCTGGAGATTCTGGTCCCGGACGGCGTCGTGCTGAAATCTCGGATTCGCGGCCTGCTCGCGGCAGACGCCAGCGGTCGGTTCGGTTTGTGGCCCGGTCATGAGGCGTTTGTCACCGTGCTCGAGCCGTGCATCGTCATCTATCGGGACGAATCCGACCGGGAGCGATTTGCGGCAGTCGACGGCGGTGTGCTGGTCGTGGAGGACAACGTCGTCTCCATTGCCTGCCGCGAAGCGGTCGTCGCCGATAAACTGGAGCAGGTGGCCGACCGGGCGAACGCCATGCTGCGGGAGCGACGCCTGGCAGAGCAGACGGCGCGCGGTGAATTCGCCGAGCTGCAGTCGACCCTGATGCGTGAGTTGAAGAAGGCGGAGCGCCCCCGATGACCGAGCCCGAGCGAGACGAAGACCCGTTCGTGGCGGAAGTGCGGCGGCAGGCCGAGCGCGCCGGCCGCGCCCGCCATTTGACCTTCTGGCAGGGGCTGGGGCTGGTCGGATCGGTGGGCTGGATGGTGGCGGTGCCCACGGTCGGCGGGGCTTTGCTCGGCCGCTGGCTGGATGCGCGGTTCGGGACGCACGTTTTCTGGACGCTGTCGCTGCTGTTTGCCGGGGTCGTTCTGGGAAGCGCCAGCGCCTGGCGGCAGATCAAACGGGAGCTGCGATTATGAATGCCCTCTGTGCTCTGACGACAGGTTTCGGAATCGGGCTGGCCTCTCTCGGGGGGCTGTGGCTGACGATCCATTATGCCGTTCGCAGGCCGCGCGGCCGCGCGGCGCTGGCGCTCGGCCAGCTCCTCCGCCTGTCACTGGCCGCCGCGGGATTCTACGCCGTGTCCCGCGAAGGGCCGGGTATTCCAGCTCCAGAAGTGCATCCGTTCCTCGGGGAGCCCCGCATCTATCGCACGGCATCAACGCGGTTTTCTCCCTCCCCCCT
>JBLMWR010000335.1:0-4165 GCA_050257335.1 Deltaproteobacteria bacterium
CACCGAGGAAGCGGGCAGCGAAGTCGACCTGTTCGATATGGACGAGGACGAGCCGAAAAAGGGAAAAAAGAAGTAGTGCGTCCTCGCTTCGTTCTCGCGAAGGGCCTTTCGTACGCACGTAGCTCTCTCCCCAGGCCGGCCGCCGTGCGGTCGGCCCCGGCCGCACGGCGGCCGGCTTGGGGAGGAAGGTCTGCAGCCCCGCGGGGCGATTAGCTGCTGGCGCTGCGATAACTCTTGAGCGCGAGGTAAAAGACGCGCCGCGACACGAACAGGCCTCCTGCCGCCGCCGCCACGGAAACGGCGGTGATCCATGAGGGATGGAGGACCTTTCCCACGACGACTTCCGCGGGGACGGTGATCACCAGCAGGATCGGCAGGACGTACGAGAAGAGCATCCGCAGCACGTTTCCCGCCATCGAACCGGCGTAAATGTCGCGCGGGTAGCGGGCAAAGATGGTGATGTAGAACCAGAACTCGTACAGTCCCTGGTTCCGTCCCAGCCACACGCTGGTGGCTGCCAGTACGATCATCAGGCTGTAGAAAAAGGCGATCCCCAGCCCCACCAGCCCCACGTACATCGCTGCCTCGACCCAGCCCACCGGCCAGCCCAGATTTCGCAGCGCATAGCCCAGGAGCGCGAGGGGAAACAGCAGGTGGCACAGGGCGCCCATGTCGAGTTTTTCAAACGAGACGAGAAACTGCGTGTCGATTGGCTTGAGCAGCGCGAAGTCGAGGTTGCCGGTCCGGATCAGCTCGCTGAAATTGGCGCAGTTGGGCATGAAGAAGGCTTCGATCAGCGTGTTGATGATCATCCCGGTCGCCATGAAGGCGAAGAATTGATCGCGGCTCCAGCCGTTCATTTCCCTGACGTTGCCGAAGATCAGCGTGAAGAACACCAGTTGCGCCCCGAACCAGAAGGCGTTGGTGACGACTTCGATCAGAAAGTTGCCGCGAAAGGCCATTTCGCGGACGATCGAATTACGGAAGAAGGTCCGCAGCACCCGGCCGTAGTGCGGGCGGGGGGGGCGGGAGCGGATTGACGCAGTGGTCATGGGGCCAAATGACGAAAACCGAAATCCGAATCCCGGCGCGCCGGGAAGGAAACTTGAAATCCGAAATCCCAAATCTAATTCACATACCCCACGCCCCGCTCGCCCGCCTCCACCGTTCCCAGCACCCACGTTTTGATTTCGTGCCGGGCGAGGCGCTCCTGCACGGCGTCGGCGGCTTTGGGACGGACAACGACCGTGAAGCCGATGCCCATATTGAACACCCGGAACATCTCTTCGCGGTCGATGCTGCCAATCTTCGCCAGCCACGAAAAGATCGCCGGCGGCTCCCACGCCTGGCGGTCGATGCTGACCCGGCAGTCTGCGGGGAGGACGCGTTCGAGATTCTCGGCGATGCCTCCGCCGGTAATGTGGGCCATCCCGCGGATGACCGGCTTGCCGGCTTTCTTATTCAAGAGATCGAGGATCGGCTTGACGTAGATGCGGGTGGGGGTCAGGAGCGCCGTTCCGACCGCCTGTCCCAGTTCGGCGACGTGCTCGTCAATCTTGAGGCCCGCCCGCTCGAAGACCGCCTTCCGCACCAGGCTGAAGCCGTTCGAGTGCAATCCCGACGATTCGAGGCCGATCACGACGTCTCCCGGTTTGATCCGCGCGCCATCGACGATCCGCTTGCGCTCGACGACCCCGACGCAGAACCCGGCCAGGTCGAAGTCGCCGGGGGCGTACATGTCGGGCATGATGGCGGTCTCGCCTCCCAGCAGCGCACAGCCCGATTGCTCGCACCCGGCGCAGACCCCGGCGACGATTCGGGCGATCAGGTCGGGGTCGTCCTTGGGCAGGGCCAGGTAATCGAGAAAAAAGAGGGGCTCGGCCCCCAGGCAGAGGCAGTCGTTGACCGACATGGCGACCAGGTCGATGCCGACCGTTTCGTACGACCGCGCCAGGCACGCCACCTTGAGCTTCGTCCCCACTCCGTCGGTCCCCGAAACGAGCACCGGGTCGTCGTAATTCCGCTCGAACTTGCGCGATTTCCCCAGGCGAAACAGCCCGGCAAACCCGCCGGGGAGGTCCATGACGCGGGGCGTATGCGTGAGCTGCATGAGGGCCGGCAGCCGGGCCATGGCCTGGTCATACAGCTTCAAATCGAGCCCGGCATCTTGGTAAGTCAGTTGCTTGGCTTTGGCTTTGGCTTTGCCCATGAACTTTGAGCGCGGAAGAAGGGATGAACGGCGTAATGAACGAAACTGCATTCCAACAGATTCGCCGCCGGCGGACAAGTGTCAAGTACGTCAGGCTTACAGCCTGACAGCAATGTGCTCTGGAAATCAGGTTGCGGAGAACTGCCACGCCGGACGGGATCCGGCGAGCTCGAAAAACCATAGACTGCCAGGTCATCCCGTTGGCCTGCCTTCCCGCTTGCACGCTCGCAACCGCAGCGCTGTCAGGCTGTAAGCCTGACGTACTATCTGGCCAGCAGCGGCTTCAATGCTTTTTCGAAGGCGTCGGCCTGGCGGACGAAGCCGAGGTCGGTGGGGTGCGAGCTGTCGACGGTGCCTTCGCCGTCATCGCCGAGCAGCTCCTCGCCCGTCAGGTAGGCGAGATGCCTGGTCCCGGTTTTCGTGAGACGTTCGTAGGCGGCTTTCAGCGCGGCGCGGCTCTCGGCATTGCGCTGCCGCTTGCTGGCAACGAGAAACGAATCGGTGTAGCTGCGGTCCTCGACGAAGAGAATCGGCGTGTCGGGATGTGCCTGGCGCAGGGTTTTGACAAACGGCTCAACCCGCTCGGCGACCTCGGCGGCGGTCATGTTGGGGAGGCAATCGAGGACATAGACGGCCGGATCCAGCTCGGCGAAAAGCGTCGCCATCTCCGGCTCCATGCGGCCGTTCCCCGAGAAGCCGAGGTTGATGACGGGAAAGCCGAGTCGCCGCTGCAGGATCGCCGTGTGGACCATTCCCGGACGCGAGGCGCATCCCCCCTGAGTGATCGACGTGCCGTAGAACACGATCGGTTTGCGATTGCCGGGACCATACGGATCGGCTTTCGCCAGTTTCGCCTGTTTGGGGAGACCGATCTCGACCGACGAGACGCCGTTGTAGAGGGGAAGGTAAAGGAGAAATTCGCGCTCGCCGGCCGGCAGGGCATTGGCCAGCGCGACGCGGTTTGTCTGCTCCTTGGGAAAGCCGACCGCCAGCCAGCGCCAGCGGCCGTCGTGTTTGACGTACAGATCGAGCCCGCTGACTCCGGTGGCCGGCATGTGGGGCATCGCCAGGTTGGCGCTCGTCAAAGTCCACCGCGCCGTGAGCGCGTTCGCGTCGGTGACGAACCGCGCACAAAGTCCGGCCGACTGCCGGCTCAGGTTCCAGACTGGCTCCCGCACAACCCCTTCGGCCTTTCCCGGCAGACGATCATAGAAGGCTTTCGTATCGGTCCATCCCTTCCCCTCGACATCGAGCAGCCGCAGGTCGTACCACAGCGTTTCCGTTCCTTCTTCTGCCACGGCTTTGGAAGGATCGATCAGATCGCCGGCGGCACAGGGGGCAACACCAGCACAGGCCAGCAGAAACGCCAGGCAGAGCAGGGGGCGAATGCTCATCGGGATGTTCCTCGGTTTTGGGGGGCGGGGATCGTCGGGCGGATGCAGCGGGAGTCATCGTAACGGGAACCGCTCGCTCGGTGCAACGAGCGCGAGGGAGTGGGCGAGCAGGTGAGTTGGGAGGGGGAGTACTCAGTACTCAGTTTGCAGTAGCCGGTAAAGTGTACCCCGTCATTGGAGGCCGCAGTCAGCACTCAGTGGTCAGCAGCCAGTCGAGAGGACTCGGCACTCCGGGCTCGATACTGTGTACTGCGTACTGGGTACTCCGCCCCCGTCACGGCGGCGGTTCATCGAGCGCGCGCATCGGAAAGACCTCTGACTTCACATGCTGCGCGGTCAGCAGTTGCGCCAGCCGGGCGACCACGTCGGGATGGGCGCCGGCGACGTCGGTCGACTCCTGCGGATCGTCGGCGAGATTGTACAGCTCGATCGGTCCGGGATCGAGCTTCGCCTTCGGCCCGGGGTGCAGCTTCTGACGCACGGCTTTCCAGTCACCGACGCGAACGCATTGCTGCCCGCCGTATTCCGGGATCTCGCGATAGAGGAACGGGCGCGGGTCCTG
>JBLMWR010000336.1:0-4380 GCA_050257335.1 Deltaproteobacteria bacterium
GCGTGCCGGTTCGAGAGTTTCCCAGACGACCGTCGGTGCCGTGCTGGCGTCTTCGGGTAAAGACACTGCATTGTCGCTTGTGCGATTCACGATCTGAGCCGGTTCCTCGACCACGGTCAGCAGGCCCTCTCGAACCAGCCGCCGTGCGAGTACGAGCTTCGCCTGCGGATTCAAATCATCGGGGAGGGCCCGCACGACAAATCGTCGCACGCCGGCGACGAAGCGCAGGGCGGGGGCGATCCGCTGCGGTCCGCCGACCCGGTTCCCCGGGAACTCGATCGCCACGCCCGAGTCGTCATCAACGACGCGGCAGAGAGGATAAGCGCGGTTTTCAAGAACCGTTTCAAGAGTGAACTGGTCGAGGTCGGCGGGCGGCGCAAACCGGCTGCCGGGAAGCATGGGCAACTGGTGGAAGAATTGATTGCCCAACGACTCCAGGGCCTTGTCAAACAGGTCGTTTCCTGCAGCGTTTTCGACGAGCCGGTCCAGAAGATCCTGAAAATGCTGTCGCAACTGTCCCTTGTTTGCGGGCAGGGCCCCTTCAGGAAGGGACTCGCGAAAGCGGACGTCTTCCCGGCTGGCGGCGGCCAGGGCGTGCCGCAGCAGATCGCTCCAGCGGTAGACATTGATTCCGACCGTCAGGTGCAGCGAGAGCGAGTCCACCGTAAACGCCTCGTGGACGTGCCCGCGGGGAATGTACAGGAGATCTCCCGGACTCAGACGCACTTCCCGCGAAGGACCCAGCGGCTGCCGCGGTACCCCGGTACCGTCGGACACGAGCGGCAATTCCTCTGATGCTCCGTACAGCCGCCAATCCTTGCTCCCTTCCAACTGCAGGATGAAGACTTCGTGCGGATCGTAGTGCGCCGCAAACCCCTGCGACCCGGGCGGCGTCAAATACATATTGGCGTGCACCGGGCAGCGAAAGACGCCTTCCAGATTCCGGCACAGTTCGGCGATTGCGGGCCAGCGGCGCTGCATCGCCATAATCACCAGGCTTTTCCCCTGGTCGAAAGCCTGTCGCAGCTCGGCGATCCCGGGTTCGTCAGCAGCCGACATCGACGCGTGGTCGAGTGCGCCGCGTACGTAGGTTGGCCGGACCGGGGACGTGGTTTGAAAGGCGGCCGGATCGTTGAATCGGGGCCGGCTGAAGGCGATCACCTGGTCGAAGTCCCGCAAAGACAGGAGCCCTGCGTAATGCCCCTCGTTCCCGCGTGCGATCGCAAGCGGCGTCCGTTCCCATGTGTCCTGAAAGAACTCCTCGGGAGTACAGGGGGTGAGGAGATCTTTCAGACGAAGACTCGTCGCAGGCATCGTGACGGCTCCTGAATCAACTGGGATCCCCGCATCCGGCAAATGCGCGGGGCGAATTGATTTGGAAAGTGCCATCTGCACAAAGCGTGCCATCCCGTGTAATCGCCGACTCTGACGGACGGCCTGGAAGCGGGTCAGATTCCCAGGAGAGCACGACGCCTGCTGCGGAGTAGCCGGTGTGCTGAAACGAGACTGACACAACCCCAAAGGCTTGATGCGGGACAGACTTTAAAATGGCAATGAGACGGCCGACCGCGATTCCATCGCGGCCCCAGGCCACACCCAGGCTGGTTGTCCAACGGCCACCTTGACCCGAAAAGAGACAGGAACAAGTCCAAATCCGCCAAAAAAGGGGACAGGTCCATCCGTTTGCCAGGTGCACGACGCGGAAATCAGAACTCGAGGACGCGCCCAAGCTGCGCTGAGCGTTCCGCCATCCGCACGGCGTGGACGACCGTCCGCGATTCTTCCGGGGAGATCACCGCGGGCTTCTCGCCGGCGAGTACGCACTTGAGGAAATAGTCCAGCTCCTCCTTGAGATAGCCGCGACGCTGGCCGTGGACCTTCGGCCAGTACGTCGCCTGCGGATACTTCAGGCCGTCCCGGGTGAGGAGCGTGTAATGGCTCCCCGAGTTGTCGATGTAAATCGCTCCTTCGGTGCCGACGATTTCCATCCGCGCGTCGATGGCGAAGGGGGCGTTTTCGGGGAGGCACCAGACATTCTCGATCACGGCGATCGCCTCGTCCTCCAGCCGGAACATCGCCCAGCCGAGATCGTCGTGTGCAAGGTGCGGGCGCGTCTTCGACGTCTGAGCAAAAACACTTTTCGGCTTTGCGCCTGTGTACCACAGCATCAGATCGAGATCGTGGACGCCGTCGCCGAAGAGCGCGCTGATCTTCTGCAGGTGGCTTTCGGTGATCCATTTGGCAAGATTTCGCCGGGCATGCATGCTGACGATCCGGCCCAGCCGGCCGGCGTCGATCTCCTCTTTCGCCAGGGCATACACCGTGTCGAACCGGCAGATGTGTCCCACCATGAAGGTCCGCGATGCGGACTTCAGCGCCGCCAGGATCCGGTCGCAGGCTTCGACGCTTTCCGCCATCGGCTTCTCGAGGAAGACGTGCTTCCCGGCATGAATCGCGGCCAGCGCCGGCTCGAGGTGGTCGCCGACGTGCGTCACGATGGAGACCATGTCGATCTCCGGATCGGCCAGCAGCGCCCGGTAGTCGGTATACGTTTTGGCGACGCCATACTTTTCGGCCACCTCCCGGAGCCGCTCCGGACGTCTCGTGCAGACAGCCGTGACATCGGCCTGCGGCAATTGCCGGAGCGCGTCCACATGATGTTCCCCGAACCAACCCAGTCCGATCACGGCACAGCGTACACGGTCCATGGACGATCTCCCCGATCATTTCGGCGGGTCGGTTCATACCCGCTAATCCGAATTACTAACACTAGCCCGACGCGCAAGCGAGGGACAAGCCCGCGCGTCGTACAATTGGAAATTTGCGAGACGGGAATACTCAGCAGGCGTTTTCCCTCGCTGGCGCGGCGGGCTGGTGTGCCTGGTCCGCATCGATGTTCTGGTTCATGAGCGATGCCAGCAGCACCGCGGGGTGAACGGGAGCGACGCCGGTGAAATGGGCGATCTGGTGCCGGCAGGAGAAACCGGGGGCCACGACGGCGGAACCGGCGGGTCGCTCGCGGACGGCGGGAAGCAGGCGCCGCTCGCCGATCGCCTGCGAGACGGCGTAGTGCTCGCGTTCGTAGCCGAAGGAGCCCGCCATGCCGCAGCAACCGCTGTCGAGATCGGTCACGGTACAGCCGGGGATCCGGGACAAGAGGCGCACGACCGGCGCGGTTCCGACGAGGGCTTTCTGGTGGCAGTGGGAGTGGAGGAGGATGTGAACGGGGGGGCGCACGATTGCGGTGGCGGGATGCACGGCACTGGCGGGTTGAGACGCCGCGGGGCCGGGGTCGAAAAGGTCAAAGCGGTCGAAGGGGTCGAAAAGTGAGCCCGTTGAATTCGATGCCTGTCGTTGCATGTCAATTTTTCCGGCCCATTCTTCGAAGGTGAGGCAGGCGGCGGCGACGGTGCGTGACTGGTCCTGCAGCGTGCCGCGGAGCAAGTGCGGATGATCGTCGCGAACGGCCGAATAGCAGCTTGGTTCGCAAAAGATGATGGGAAGGCCTTTCTGCGCGAACGGGGCCAGGGAACGGGTTACGGCCTCGGCCTGCCTGCCGGCTTCGTCGAGAAAGCCCTTGGAGATCAGCGGACGGCCGCAGCAGACCCGCTCGGGAACCGTCAGCGACCAGCCCCACATGGCGGCCAACTCCACGACCGCCTGCAGGATTTCCGGTTCGTAGAAATTCGTGAATGTATCGGCGAACAGCACCGCCACGGGCCGATCGCTGCCAGGCGCGCCAATGGATTGCTGCCGGCCGTCGCTCCACCAGTCATAGAACGTTTTCCGGGCAAATCGGGGAGGCGTGCGACGGCGGTCGAGCCCCAGCAGGCGTTCCGCCAGCCAGCGGGCCGGGACCGACCCGGCCAGCCAGTTCGACAGCGGAGCCAGCCGGCTTCCCCACATTGCGACTTTTTCGGCTTTTGCGAGAAACCGCGCCCGCCGCGACGAACCGTGTAGCTGATGAGACTGGTGCAGAAATTCGGCCTTCAGCCGCGCAAGATCCATGCCTGTCGGACATTCGCTTTTGCACGCTTTGCACTCCAGGCACAGATCGAGGACCGGACCGAGCGCCGGGTCGGCCATCCCCACGCCGCCGAGCTTTCCGGCGATCGCCAGCCGCAGGGCGTTGGCCCGCCCGCGCGTCGAGTCGACTTCGTCACGGGTCGCCATGTACGAGGGGCACATGGTCCCCGAAAGTTTTTTCCGGCAGGCCCCGACGCCGCCGCACTGCTCGGCGGCGCGCGCCGCGCCGCCGTAATCCGAAAAATCGAACACCGTTTCGACCGCGTGGGTCTCATATCGCGGACCGAAACGCAGATTGTCGGTGAGGGGCGAAGCATGCACGATTTTGCCGGGGTTGAAGATCCCCGTCGGATC
>JBLMWR010000337.1:0-7798 GCA_050257335.1 Deltaproteobacteria bacterium
GCTGTCGCTGGGCGAACGGATGCGGATGGAGCTGATCGCCGCCCTGCTGCACCGCCCTGACGTGCTGCTGCTCGACGAACCGACGATCGGCCTCGACGTCGTGTCGCAGCGCAAGGTGCAGGATTTTTTGAAGTTCTATCAGGCCGAGCAGAAGCTGACCGTGCTGCTCACGAGCCATTACATGAAGGACGTCCAGGCGCTGTGCCGGCGGGCGATCATCATCAACGAGGGCCAGATCAAGCACGACGGCCCGCTGGCGCAGATTGTCGACAAGTTCAGCACGTATAAGGTGATCGAGCTCTTGTTCGCGGGCGAATCCCGGCCGACGGATCTGGAGCGGTTCGGCGAAGTCTTCGAGGACAATTTTCCGCGAGCGAAAATCCGCGTGCCGCGCAACCAGGTTCCGGAAATCCTCTCGGTCCTGCTGTCGCGGTATGCGCTCGAGGACGTCGGCGTTCACGACCGGCCGCTGGAGGAGGCGATCGCGGAGATGTTTACGACGACGAAGAGTGCGACGGAGGAGGCCGAAGTGGCGGAGAGTGTGAGTCGGTAGACGTGCGGACCCGCGGGATACGACCCGTGGGCTTGGGGATAAAGGTTGCATCTCTCGTAATTCATCACATGCGCGCGAACTGGTTCATTCTGCGAACGTGCATCAGCGAACGGCTGACGTATCGGGGGGACTTCGCCTTCGCGACCCTCGTCCGCTTTCTGCCGATCGTCACCCAGGTCTTTTTGTGGACCGCGGTTTATGCCGGCGATACGACGAAGAGTATTAACGGCTACAAGCTGCATAACATGGTGGCGTACGCGCTTCTGGTAATGGTGGGGCGGGCGTTCTCCAGCATGCCGGGGCTCGCCGGGGGAATCGCCCGCGACGTCCGCGACGGGACGATCAAGAAGTATCTCACGCAGCCGGTGGACATGCTGGCGTACCTCTTCTGGGCGCGGGTGGCGCACAAGCTCGTCTACTATTTCATAGCCACGCTCCCGTTTGCTCTCGTCTTCTATCTGTGCAGGGGATTTTTCGACGAAACTCCCCGCCTGGTGACGGTCGTGGCGTTTGTGCTGTCGCTGATAATCGCCTTTCTAATCGGTTTTCTGACGGAGACGCTGATCGGGCTGATCTCGTTCTGGTTCCTGGAAGTCAGCTCGCTGATATTCATCTTCATGATGGTGAACTATTTTCTCTCGGGGCACATGCTGCCGCTCGACTGGCTGCCGAGCCTCTTCAGCCGCTGGCCCGGGGTGGAAGAATTCATCCGCCGAGGGCTGATGTACCTGCCGTTCCCCTACCTGGCCTATTTCCCGGCGTCGCTGATGCTGGGGAAGCACGCGGACGCCGACTTGTGGATGCATCTGGGAGTCGGCGGCACGTGGGTCGTGTTGCTCTTCCTGGCGAACCGCATCGTCTTCGCGCGCGGCGTCCGGCGCTACAGCGCGTTCGGAGGTTGATGGTTAACGAGCGCGATCGCACGCATGGAGCCGGGTCACACCGTGCCCCGGCGGTTTCGGCGTGCCGTGCCGCTCTCGGGTTCTCACGGCCAAGTCGCGTCAAACGCCACATCGCGGAGCGCGGGCTCGAACTTGGCTCCATAGACCGCGGGCAGGGAAACCCGTAGCCCGTCCGGTCACGGAGTGACGGGACGACAAGCATCTCATTGACGCGCCAGCGCATGTATCGTAAAGTGTCATAGTGTATAGACTTGGTTCCGCGCGACGAGGATACTTCTGGGGCGTTCTGCATTGCCCAGAATCGGGTGGGCTGTGCCCGCTATGACCTGTAGTAACGCGGTGGGCACCACCCACCCTACCCATCGCATCCATCCCGGCTTTCTGGGCAAAGCCTGGGCGTTCCGGTGGGCGCCGATGTGTGAAGGATGAACGCGTGAGTGCTAAAAAATCCAAGGGGGGAGAGCAGGGAGCCGGCGGAGGCCAGGCGACGGAAGCCCTGACGGCTCGCGGACGGCAGTGGCCCTGTTTGAGGCAATTCGCCGTCTTCCTCGAAAACCGCGTGGGGCGTCTGCACGATCTGCTGCGGCGGTTTGAAGGACACGAAATTCGGGTGGTGGCTCTGAGCATCGCCAATTCGGTCGACTGCGCGTTCGTCCGCATCATGGTGAACGACGCCGACCGCGGCCGTGAGATCCTGAAGCTCTCGAACTTTCCGTTCGCCGAAATCGACCTGATCGGCGTCGAGCTTCCGGACGGGCAGCAGCCCTTTGTGCAGATCTGCCTGGCGCTGCTGCAGGCCGAGTTGAACGTGCATTACACGTATCCGCTTCTCTATCACCGCTCGGGCCGCGGGGCTATTGCCCTGTACGTCGATGACGTCGATCTGGCCCTGAAGACGCTCGAAGAAAAGGGACTGCGCATCGTCACGGAGAGCGATCTGCTGGCGGACGACGATATGTTCTAGTCCGGCAGGATGGAGCGGATTCAAGTGTTGTGAGGATTGTGCCGATATTTCCAAAAAGACGTTTGCTGATTGCCTTTTTGGAAACGAGCCGACTCATGAAACGGATCTCCCTGCTGGTGTTGAGTTTGTGCGCCACCGCCTGGGCCTCGGGTTGCTGCTGCTGCGGCTACTACTCGCGGTATTCGGACTGCACCGATGATGTCTGCGTCCAGAGCGAGCATCGTCACCACGGGAGGCACCGGCATCGCCGTCGAGACAAGGGCGAACGTTGCGAAATCGGCGACGGCGACTGCTGCGGCAACTGCTGCGACCCGTGCTGCGACGGATCGGTCGGTTCCGGGCCGGCCATCCCCACCGCGCCCATGACCTACAACGGCGGCAGCGCCATGCTGAACGGCGCTCCTGCGACTGGAGGCTGCGCGACGTGTGGAACAGCGCAGGCATTCGGCGGGACGGTGCAGAATTACGGCGCCATGCCGTTTGATCCGGGCTCCGGCTGGACGATCCAATCCATGACATCGACACCGGTCGGCAACGAGCCGGTGATGGCCCCGCCGTCATCGTCGACACCGGGCACGCCGATCACTCCGGCACCTGCGCGTACGCAGGGGTGGGCCCCCACCATCAATCCCTCATCGACTCCGTCTCAGGGAACGGTTCCGCCGCCGGTAAGCTATAATCGCTAGGGTGGCAAGAGTCGAGGAGAGAGGATAGAAGAGACAAGGGAATGGCAGCGCGGTTGCCGCTCCTTTTTCTTCTTTCCCGATGCCTCTCCTCACGGAGCCCCTGTGCGAGCTTTCCGGCTGGCGATCACCGGTGATATTCTCAATGAACGCGGCGAGGATGCCTACGGAGGGCTGCCGCTGAATCTGCTGGATGCCGCCCCGCACGTCGAGTATCACTTCCTCCTCGACCATGCCCCAACGGCGGGAAACAGCAAGTACTGGCAGCGGTTCTATTCGCTCGAAGTGACGGCGGCGCATCTGGCCGGTCTCGACGGCCTGATCGTGCTGCGCCCCTGGATCAGACGGCCCGCTCTCCAGAGCGCCCGCGAGCGACTCGTTGTGATCGGCCGGTCTGGAGCCGGATACGACAAAGTCGACGTGGCCGCCTGCACCGACTGCGACATCGCCCTCTTCAACGCGCCGATGGCCCTCAATCACCCTACGGCATCGACGGCGCTGCTGTTCATGCTGGCGCTCGGAAAGCGGCTCTTTGCGCAGGAGAAGGTCACTCGGGCTGGTCGCTGGGAGCTTCAGGCCGAGGTGCTCGGCGAAGAAATACTGGGCCGCACGCTGGGGATCGTCGGGCTCGGCCATTCGGGGCGCGAGCTGGTGCGGCTCGTGGCTCCCTTTTCAATGAAGATCCTCGCGTATTCGCCGCATGCCGATCCCGCCGAAGCCCAACGCCTTGGCGTGGAACTGGTGGCACTGGACGAGCTGTTTCGCCGATCGGATTACGTCAGCGTCCACGCGCGGCCGCGGCCGGAGAACCGCCGGCTGATCGGCATACCGCAATTCGCGCTGATGAAACCGACTGCGTTTTTCATCAACATCGCCCGCGGCGAGCTGGTCGATGAGGCGGCCCTGGTCGAAGTCCTGGAAGCGCGCCGGATCGCCGGGGCGGCCCTCGACGTCTTCGAGCACGAGCCGCTTCCCGCCGACCATCCCCTGATCGCCCTCGACAACGTCATTCTCACGCCGCACTGGTCGGCCTCGACGCGCGACGTCTGGCAGGCGACCGGCCGGGCGATGGTCCAGGGCATGCTGCGGGCCGCGCGCGGCGAAATCCCCGACGACGTCGTCAACCGCGAAGTCCTCGAGCGCCCCGGCTTCCGCGCCAAGCTGGCGCAGTTCAGGTAGGTCCCGCCTGCCGGGCGGGACCTTTCGTAGGTTGGGCTTCCAGCCCGACCGCCATGCGGCACGCAACGACCACGGCGGCAAGCTGGCCAACGACTCGAGCACTCAACTGGCGACTGCAGACGCGCGGGCCGGCTCGCGGGCCGAGACGCACGAACCCACACTGCGATCGCGCTGGAAGCCCAATCTACTTTCCCGCTCCCGACTGGGCCTCGCGTCCGATACAATCCTCCGACGAACCAACTTTCACCTCCAAGAGACGACCCGATGAAAACCGCGCTCCGTCTCGTGTCGATCGCCATTTTGACGGCGGCTTTTGCGACAGACGCCACCGCCGACGACAAGCCCCTCTCGCGCATCGCCTTTGGCTCCTGCGCGCGACAGGACAAGCCGCAGCCGATCTGGGAATCGGTCGTTGCGGCCCGTCCTGAGCTGTTTCTCTTTCTGGGAGACAACATCTACGCCGACACCGAAGACATGGAAGCCTTCCGGGCCAAGTACCTGATGCTCGGGGCGCAGCCGGGGTATCAGAAGCTGAAGGCGACGTGCCCGATTCTGGCGACCTGGGACGATCATGACCTGGGGGCGAATGACGCCGGGGCCGAATACCCGAAGAAGAAGGAGTCTCAAAAACTCTTTCTCGATTTCTTCGACGTCCCCGAAGATTCGCCTCGCCGACGGCAGGAAGGGGTCTACCATGCACAAGTGTTCGGGCCGAAGGGAATGCGCGTGCAGGTGATCCTGATGGATACTCGCTATTTTCGCAGCCGGCTGAAAACCGGGTTCAAGCCCGGCGAGCCGGGAGAGGGACGCCGCGGCAAGTACGCCCCCAACGACGATCCGGCCGCCACGGTTCTCGGCCCGCAGCAATGGACTTGGCTGGAAGAACAGCTCAAAGTGCCGGCCGAATTCCGGATCCTCTGCTCCAGCTTTCAGGCCGTCGCGGACGAGCACGGCTCGGAAATGTGGGGCAACTTTCCGCGGGAACGCCGGCGACTGTTCGACTTAATCCGCAAGACGGGGGCCGAGGGGGTCGTGATCGTCAGCGGCGACCGGCACCTGGCGGAGATTTCGCGGCTGCCGCCGGAAGCGGCAGGGATCGGGTATCCGCTCTTCGACGTCACCTCCAGCAGCCTGAACACCCCGAGCGGCAATTTCACGAAAGCCGGCACCCGGTTCGCGAACGAAATCAATTCGTACCGCGTGGGGCTCACCTATTTCGACACCAACTTCGGCTTCATCGAGATCGACTGGACGCAACCCGACCCGGCCCTCCGCCTGCAGGTGCGCGACGAAAAGGGAGACGTCGTCCTGCAGCAGCGCCTGCCGCGCAGCCAGTTGCGCCCCAAGTAGGTTGGGCTTTCAGCCCGACGGCGATGTGGCGGCAAAAGTAACCAACCGAATGCGGGCCAGTACGCTTGCTATCACACAATGCTACGGAGCACTACGGCACCCGCGACTCCAGAATCGCGCCACAGCTTCGGAAGTGCTGCTCCTGCCTGGCGTCGTACCGGGCGTCGCGCAGATCGACGAGATAGAAATCGACCCCCTCGATCTTCGCTCCGCGCAAGTCGGCCCCGCGCAGGTTGGCCTTGCGGATTTCCTCGGGTGGCTTGAAATCCTGCTCGTTATAATCGTCGGTGTAGAACCCCGTCCGGCTGCCGTACGAGGCGATCGGGCTGTCCACCAGTCCGCTGCGGCTGGAGCCCATGTGGAACGAAGCCCCGCGCAGATCGGCATCGCGCAGATCGGACTGCTCCCAGTCGATGTCGGCAAGGCCGGTATTCACCAGCGTCGCCCCGCGAAAATCGGCCCGCGGCATGACGGTCCCGGTCAGCAGCGCTCTCATCAGGTTCGCGTGTTGAAAGCCGCCGCCCGGCAGAGTCATTCCTTCCAGATCGCAGTCCGACATTTCCGCCCGTTGAAAGTTGCATTGTCGGAATTCCGCCAGCCGTAGCGCCAGCCCCGCCAGCCAGGCTCCGGCCAGCTCGGCCTGCGAGAAATCGGCCCCTTCAATTTCCGCATTTGTCAATGCGGCCCCCGAAAGATTGGCCCGCACGAAACTGGCATTCGTGAGTTTGGCATCGCGGAACGACGCGCCCTTGAGCAGCGCACCCTCGAAGGACGCTCCCTCGGCATCAGCGGAGTCGAACGAGCTGCTTTCCGCGCGGACATACGAAAAATCGGCGACCGACAGATTGGCGTAGTCGGCGCAAAACTGCTGCAGGCTCGCCCCCGAGAAACTCGCCCCCTGGAGGTTGGCGCGCTTCGCGTCGCCGCAGTTGAGATCAGCATTCCTCAAATCGGCACCGACCAAATCGGCGTCGGCCAATTGCACTCGCGCGAGCGCGATTCCAGGCCACTCCGCCTCCTCCAGATAAGCACCGATCAGCTGAGGTACAGAGGTCTTTGACGCCGAAAGGAATTTGCGCGAGAGGAAGTGGCGCAAGCCGGACCTCGGCACCGGCTCCGGACGCCAGCCGGTTTTCGTGGCGTGCAGGAGGCTGGCCGCCATCGGGTGCAAGACCCGCCTGCGGGCGGCGATGAGACCCTTCAGACGGTCCAGCGCACGTTCGTTCTCACGGATCGTCAGTGCAACCTGCTCGACCAACTCGCGAGGGAGCGGATACTTGAGGAAATCAAATGATTCGCCCGAATTGAGCTGGTCCGCGATTCCCTCGGCCGCCAGCAGCAGGAGCACGGGCACGTGCCACAGGAGTCGCAGCAGATGCGGAAAGTCACAAACCTTCTCAAGCTGAGCACGGTAAGCTGCGGCGATTTCCGCCTGTCCCAATATGACCGCCAGGCACCAGCTCCTTGCCAGCTCCCGGGCAATTCCGTCGGGCAGCCGGGACGCAATGACGCGGCGCAGTGCCGCCTTCGGCGTCGCGACGTTTTCATCGGCTGCCAGAACGTCGAGTACATGCCGCCACAGCTCGGGGATTCCGCGCAGGAATGTCGCATCGCCGGCCTCCTTGCACCGCCGCACGACCGACGGGCAGCGCTCGCGGTGCACGGCGAGAAGGTACTCGATGATCTCGTCGTCGGTCCAAGGCGCCAGTTCGTAGACCAGAAACGCATCTCTCGGTGCCGTTCCCGCAATGCCGCAGCCAATCTCTAACTTCCCCCACTCATGGCGCCCTGCCCAGTTGTAGTCGTGCAAAAGCAGGCGATCCGATGGGGGAATGACGGCTGCCAGATGCGCGAGCGCAGCCGTCTTCCCCGCGCCAGGTCCGCCCACCAGCCAGACGACTCCCGATTCGCCGCGCTCCAGCAGCGAGAGGATTTCGCCTTCCAGGAGCAGGGTCTCGCCGCTGACCGGGGAAACCACGCGCGGCCGGACCGGCGCTCGTCGAGGTTCCAGCATGCAGACGCTCCGTCAGAAGATCGCGAATGCGAATCGAGGCGACAACCGCATTGTAGCGGATTTGCGCAGCGGGGGAATGTACGTCAGGCTTATAGCCTGACAGCGTTGTTGGTCCTACCGTCCTTTCCGGAGAAACAGCCGCAGAACCAACGC
>JBLMWR010000338.1:0-9055 GCA_050257335.1 Deltaproteobacteria bacterium
CCGCCGCATGTGCCTCTACTGGGGAGTCACCCCCCTGCAGACGAACAAGGTGAACGCCACGCCGCAGGAGCTGCTGAAATTCATCGTCGACTGGTGCCGGCGGCAGAACATTCTGCATTCCGGGAGCAAGCTCGTCCTTGTCGCCAGCACGAACTGGTCGGCCGAAGGCCACGACATGATGCTGGTGCATGCCATTCCGTGACAGCCACTGCAGTCATCTCGCTCCGCGATATGAGATCTGTGCGTTCCGCGCCCGACTGACTCCCGCGTCACGCTCGACGTTGCCGCGCCGCCGCCGGGCCGTTACACGAAATCAAGAGGCCGGAAATCAGCGACGTCCGTTGTTCGGACGCCAGTCGCGCAAGCCGCGTCCGCAGACCATCTCGGAGGACCGAGATGACTGCATTTGCCTGACAACGAGCAAAGCGTCCAAAGACTGCTCCCCCCCCCGTTTGCAGGGGGCGGGCAGGGGGGGTCAGATGACGTGGTTTGCCCACATTCCCGCGCAGATCACTCCAGCGCAACTGCAAATTGAGAATTGTAAAATGAACATTGCAAGAGGGGCGCTGTGGTCGCGTCACTTTGAAAGTTGCAGTTTACAATTTACATTTTTCAATTCTTTTTATCGGACGACCCCGGCGGCGCCTCGCGCTTCAGCGTCCCCGCTTCCAGCTCCTTGACCACCTCGGCGATCAGCGCCGGGTCCTTCGTCTTAATCAGATGCTCGACGCGCTTCTTCGGCACCTTGAGCCGCAGCATCGTCTCTTCCGCCTGCACCCAGAGCTTCTCCCGCTTTTTTCCTTCCGAGAGATACAGATTCGTCACCAGCTCCGCCAGACGCTGCTCGTCCCCGGATTCGCGATTCTCGTAGAACCGGCGAATGACTTTCCTCTGATATTCGCTGTATTCGGCCATGGCCGGAATGTATCACCCCGGCTGCAAATTGAAAATTGTAAAATGAAAATTGCAAATCGCGCGGAGTCCTCCCGTCATTTTGCGATTCTCAATTTACAGTTTTCATTTTTCAATTCCCCAGGGCTCTCCCTGTTTCCTCACTCCGTGACTTCCCCACTCCCTCTCCGCCCCCGCTTCCCTGTGATCGTCCGCAGCGCATCCAGCGCGCGCTTCCGCGCCGCGGCATGATCCACAATCGGCCGCGGATACGTCGCTCCCAGTTCCACGCCCGTGGCCTTCAGCACCGTGGGGGGCGCTTCCCACGGTTTGTGAATCCACTCGCGCGGCAACTTTGCCAGTTCCGGGACCCAGTGCCGCACGTACGAGCCCTCCGGGTCGAAACGCTCTCCCTGACCGACGGGATTGAAAACGCGAAAGAACGGGGAAGCGTCGGCCCCGCAGCCGGCGGTCCATTGCCAGCCCAGCGTGTTGTCTGCCAGATCGGCATCGACCAGCGTGTCCCAGAACCATCTCGCCCCCTCTTGCCAGGGAATGAGCAGGTCTTTGACGAGAAACGAGGCGACGGCCATCCGCACGCGGTTGTGCATCCAGCCGGTCGTCCAGAGCTGCCGCATGCCGGCGTCGATATAGGGATAGCCGGTCGCGCCCCGCTGCCAGGCGCGTAATCCCGGCGGATCTTCCAGCCAGGGAAAGGTCGCAAACTTTTCCCGGAGCGGTTCAGTCACCGTGTGCGGGTGGTGATATAAAAGATGATGCGCGAACTCGCGCCACACGAGCTGCCGCAGGAACGGCTCGGCGATTTCTTTGTGTTTCCGCGGGCGCCGCTCGCGGGCCGCACGGCGGACCGCATGCCAGACCTGCCGCGGGCCGATTTCGCCAAAATGAAGAAAGGGGCTGAGCCGGCTGGTTCCCAGGTGATCGGGCCGGTCGCGTTCCGTCGCGTAATCTTCCAGCCCCCCGGTGAGAAACCGCTCAAGCTCGCGTGCGGCTTCTGCGGCGCCGGGTGACCACGCCCTGCGGATTCCCGCATCCCAGGGAATGCGGGGCTCGAGCTTCAATTCGCCGAGCGCGAGCGAAGCGGGCCATTTTTTCGGTGCCGGAAGTTTCGCCGGAGCCGGCTGTGGTTCATCCGGTTCCCCCAGCTCCAGACAATTTCGCCAGAAGGGCGTAAAGACGCGAAACGGCGTCCCCGCCGCGGTCTTGACCGTCCACGGTTCGAACAGCAGGCTGGCGTTATCACACTCGGCGGTTACCCCGTTTTTTTTCAGCTCGGCCTCGATCCGCGCGTCCCGAGCCCCAATTTTCGGCTCGTAGCGCCGATTCCAGAAGACGGACGTCGCCCCGGTCTCGCGCACCAGGCGACCCAGTTCATCGGCGGCCGAACCCCGGCGAATCACGAGCCGCGATTTCAGACGGCCCAGATCCTCCTGCAGGCTCGCCAGCGACCGATGCAGCCAGCACCGGCTGGCCCCGCCCTCCGGCCAGTCTTCGTCTTGGGGCGCCCAGATAAAAACCGGAACGATATTCCCCCCGCGGGCCGCCGCGGCGACGAGCGCGGGATTGTCCTCGACGCGCAGGTCGTGACGAAACCAGACAATTGCGGGAGGTTCGGGCACTGGCGGATCCAGGGTGCGGGACATCGACGTGGTGCGTTATTCTAGCAACGGGTCAAGCCCGCCGCCGTCGCGCCGCAGCTCAGTCGGCTGGCGGGGTCGACGCGGCCGCTGGCGACGACAGCTTCTCAGCCAACGCGGCTCTGTCAGGCAGTCGGCATTCCCGGAACCGATTCTCGAGCGTGGCCCCGGGCACGGCGGGTGAAACGCGCCCCCTCCCTGCGCCCTTCGCCCCCGGGGCCACGCCGTCCTGAAACCCGCCCGCGGGGCACACGATCGGGCGCGGTCAAGACCAGCACAACCGGACGTTTTTCACAGACAGGCACGCCTTTCGCAGGCGGTGTGAAACGCAGAGGATGAAAACGGAATTCTCCTTTGTGACCGCGCACTCGGGGAACGCGCTTTCCGCCGGGTGTTCGTGTGTTAGGCTTTGCTCGCCCATCGAAAGAAAGGGGACTGGCGCCTTGCCGCGTTGAGCTTCACTCCCGATTCAGAACCTGCCGCTCGGAGCCAGTTCCCTTTTTTCAACGGGCCGTAATGCCAGGCCGGCACAGCGTTTCGTCCTGCCTTGAGTCCACGACGTCTCAACAGGTTGACCAAACCCTCCTGCCTGACCCTCCGTGCAGCTTGCCCGGGCGGTCGGAATGTCCTCCAGGGTCACTGCCATGCGTCAGCCTCTGTTTCGTAATATTTTCAAAATTCTCCCGCTTGCCCTGCTCCTCGTCGGGGTGGCGGGCTGTCTGCAATCCGGGTTCGCGCAGTCGCGCGCCCCCGGGGGTCCCGCGCTGGCCGGTTCACAGCCGGTCGTCGTGGAAAATGTGCGCGGCGACGGAAAATCGCGCTTGTTCGGAATCCGCACCAGCGTCCCCGCGGCGCAGGCATCGCAAGCGATGCCGTCGGAGTCGCCCGATCCGGCTCAACTGCCCCAGTCCCAGCCGGTTCCGCCGCAGCCGACGAGTCCCCAGACCAGCGTCGTGCCCCGCGGCCTCATGTGCGACGGCGACTACTGGATCGTCAGCAGCCGTCATTGCGACAGCAGACACGCTCCGTGCGATGCCGACTGCTGCCTGTCATACTTTCATTGCCCGCCCGACCGCAGTTTCTGTCCGCAAACGCGCGAAACCTTTCTGGCGTCGGTCCGTCCCGACCGGCCGGTCTGTTTTGTCGCGCACGGCAGTTACAACTGGTGGGGAGACGCGATGGCCGAGAGCCGGCTGATTCACCGCTGGATTCGTTCGGCCGCGCCGCAGTCGCGGATTCAGGTAGTGATTTTCACCTGGCCGAGCGACGGCAATATGCCCTACATCTTTCCGGTGGACATCGCCATTCTGGGCCGGAAGAGCGCCGCTCACGGCACGTATCTGGCCAGCCTCATCACGCACCTTCCGGGGGAACAGAAGGTCTCGATTGTGGGGCACAGTCACGGCGCGCGAACGGCAGTCGCGGCACTGCATGTTCTGGGCGGAGGCGTCCTCGAAGGAGGCCAGGCCCTGCCTCCCGGATATGCCGTCCCGCAGCATCTGCGGGCGGTGCTGCTCGCAGCCGCGATCGATCATCACTGGCTGAACCCGGGAGACCGCTACGGGCAGGCGCTGATGGTCCCCGAGAGAGTGCTGCTGATGCGGAACTCGCGTGACGCCACCCTGGGAATTTACCCCCTGCGAAAGGGTCTGGGAGAGCGGGCGCTGGGCCGCGGCGGACTGGGACCGGACGACAGGCTCGTGCTCGGGTCGCTCGGGCCGAAAGTGGTCGAGATGGACGTCGCCGGGTTCGCCGACTGGCATCACGGCTTCGCGCATTACCACGAACAACCCGCGCTGGCCGCTGCGATGGTTCCTTTTGTCTATTTTCAGGACGACGCGCCGGCGGCGCTGGGGCCGCTGCCCGGTCCGCCGGCGCTCACCCCCACGCCGGCAACGCCTCCCGCGAAATTTATGCCAGAAGCGCCGGCCGTTAAGGAATCCACGACCGCGAAGCCGAAGGCCCGCGAGTTGTGGGTCGATCAACCCGCCGCTTCTGAACCGCGCCGTAATGCCGTCGAGCTGGGGTTTGAGAAGTAAGCCGCATTGCAGGATGGGCTTCCAAGCCCGTCCGTGACGATCGTGTTCCTGCTCCCACGCTCTGCATGGGAACGAGGAGCATAGAGGTTTTCTTTATTCGGCGCCGTCGGTGGTCACGCACGGACTTGGAAGCCCTTGCTACGTCGCCCTCTCGCCCACAGGCACCGTCGGGGTCTGGCCGTCTTCGGTCCAGACCCAGCCGTACTGGGTGTTGCTGGGGGCCGGGTGCCGCCGGAACTCCCCACGAATCTGCGTCAGCTTGTCGGTCTTGATCTTCTTCAGCTCGGCCTTCACGTCGATGCCGAACAGTTTCGCCGCGTTGAGGCCCAGGATCTGGTTCTTGATCTGGCCGGTGAGCTCGGGGTACTTGTATTTCTCCATCAGCTCGTCGCTCATCTTGAGGCGCCGCAGCCGTTCGATCTGGCTTTGCGGGCTGCCGTTCCAGATCGAATCGGTCCCCCACAGGATGTGATCGGCCCCGGCGACCTGGATCATCTGCCCCAGCATGTGCAGGCAGGTGGCGGGAGCGGCGGCCGAGGTCATGGCGAACGTGCTCCCCAGCTCGAAATAGATGTTTTTGATTTCGGGGTTGCGTTTCAGGATCCGCAGGATGTCGCTGATCCAGGGGATTTCCTGCGGATCGTTGCCGCCGGGGGCGGCGATGCGCTCTCCGGTCCCCAGCGCGATCCAGCCGAAACCGCGGAAGCCGGAATGATAGACGATGAAATTGAGATCCGGCCAATCTTTGGCCGCCTTTTCCAGATCGAGCGGCGTGCACGCTTTCTCGTTGAAGGCCCCCAGCGGAAGGCCCTTGTGAACGCACAGGTTTCTGATCCCCAGCGACCTTGTCTTCTCCCAGAACGGGTAGGCGACCTTTTCGTCGTCCATGAACCACGCCTTTTCGCCCAGCTCGGCCCCCGTGTACATCTTCCAGGCGTCAATCTTCAGCTCCCTGACCTGCCGCTCCATTTCCTGCATTTCCTTCGCTCCCAGGTTGGGTCGCAACAGCCCGTGCGAGAGCAACCTCCGCGAGCCGGCGATGTCGTTGACGAAGGCCCGCGTGGCGACCATCTGATCGGGGGGAAGCGGGTTCTTGTCCCACTCGCGGCTGGGGACGCCGCTGATGACGGCCATCACCGTGTCGCTGTCGCCGAAGACTTCTTTGACGTAATGCGCCCGGTTGAGCTGCTCGAGGGCTTCCTTTCCCGATTTGGCGCCGGGGCGCAGCCGGGTGAAAAAACTGTTCACCACCTTGCCGTCGGGGGTCATGTCGTACCACTGCCGGCTGATATCGACGTGGTGCGTCTGCACGTCGAAGACGAACTGGTCTTTGGGCCATTTCTCTTCGAAGGCCTGCTGGTCCTCGGCTTCCGCCGCGGAAACGTCGTAGCAGTTCCCGAACACGTCATTGAGGGCGAGGAGCGCCGCCGCCATTCCGCTGCCGGTGCGGAGGAATGTGCGGCGATCGAGCCCCTGGCGGCGGGCGGCCCGTTCGCTGATCTCCTTGAGCCGTACTTCATAAGCTTTCTGCTCCCGCGTCTGCTGCGGCGGGACGAACTCCTCGTTCGACACGATGCGCGCCGGAATCGGGGCCGGAGCCGGATTGTTCGCATCCAGATCACATTGACGAATCCACATGGGATGTCTCCTCAAACTTGAATTCAAGGCAAATCGTGCGGGAGAAGTGTCGCAGACCGGCGCCGCAGGGACAACTCTTGACAATAAACCGCCCAATCGTACCCCAATCTGCCGGAATAAGTTTCGCGATTCGACGTCCCCTTTGTGCAAGTGTTCAGCCGCGGGGCTCGCCCCGCACGCGTTGACCTGCTGCAACCGGACGGATACTCGCTCGGCCGACGCGCAATCGAAATTCGATGGCACGCTGCGCGACCCCCCGAACCCCTTGTGCAAAGGGGGGAAGACGTCGATCGCGCTTTTCACGTGGTCTACATTCGGGCAACCCAATTGTCGCTCGTCGTCTCACAGGTTAGAATTCACCGCGCCAGGAAAAACAGGAATGGAGCTATGCCCGGGATGGATTTCCTTGAAGACTTTGCGGCCGACACCGAGTTTCGCAAGTTGCTGGGGCGGCGGGAAGACGACGTCGACCTGACCTCCGCCGCGCTGGAGCTGGCCCGTGACGCGTACCCCGACCTGGCTTTCGACGCCGTCTTCCGCTGGATCGACGACCGGGCCGGCGAACTCAGCGGAGCGGTCGCCCGCGCGGCGTCGGATGAAGCGCTCCTCGGCGAACTGGCGGCGTGCCTGGCCGGCCGGCACGGCATTATCGGATCACGCGAGATCTTCGAACACGCCGACGGCAGCTTTCTCAACCGCGTCATCGAACGCAAGACGGGGATTCCCATCAGCCTGTCGGTCCTCTACATGGCGGTCGCCGGGCGGACCGGAATCCCACTCCAGGGAGTCGCGGCCCCTGGTCATTTTCTGACCTCTTATGAAACCTTCGACGCGCCTTTGTTCGTCGACGCCTTCGCCGGTGGGCAGATCCGGACGTTCGACGAAACCGCAGCGTGGCTGGAAGAAACGCAGGGGCTGCGGCGCGAGAACGCCCGAACCGCACTTAAGCCCGTCGGTCCGCGGCTGATCATCATCCGCATGCTCAACAACCTGAAAACGTTGTATGCGAAGCAGGGCGAGTGGCGAATGTGCTGGAAAGTGCAGCACCGCCTGCTGGCCCTTCAGCCGGCCGTCTATAACGAACGTCGCGACTGGGCCGTCATCGCCGTCAAAGCCGGCCGTTCGGGACAGGCACTCGAAATGCTCGAGAGCTGCCTGGAAACGTGCCCGCCGGATGACCGTGAATTCCTGGAAAAGCAGCGGCACGAGGCGCGCGGAAAACTGGCGCAATGGAACTGACCCGGCGAAATGACGAAAGGGCGGCGTTCTGATCCTGGTCGATCCGTGACCTTCGAAACACACGAGCAACGGAAAAAGAAGTTACGTTTGTTTTCGCCGGTGGCGCGAAAGCGGGCCCGCATCGGGTCATTTCTCCGTCACCGATATTCCTGGCATTTTCGCGTCTTTCCTGGTTCCCCTTCGCGCGATTCGTGGACGTTACTTCTTGTCGACGCCAGAGAATCCCCACAGCTTCTTTTGCAAAGCGAACATCCGCGGGTCATGCTGTTCCAGCTCCGAGCGGACGAACGGGTAGAAGTCGTTCGTGCCGAAGAAGGCTTCGCTCTGCTCGGCGAAGTACTCCATCTGGTTCGTCAGGGCGTAGTGCCGCTGTTTGCGGCCGTTGATGTGCAGCACTTCGTCGTAGAGTTTCTCTTCCTTCGCGGCGGAAAGAGCCGCGGCCAGCTCGGCGTTGTCGTAACCGGCTTCGAGAAACTGGTGGTGGTAGCCGTGGGCCAGCTCGTGGAACACCATCCACGGCTGCTGCTTCGTCCAGGTGAGAAAATTGCGGGCATTGGCGACTTCCACGCAGCGCGCCTTGTCGGGGTTCATGTCGTGCCCGCGGAGCCAGCCGGGATCGGGGTGATAACACATGCAGGGATGATGCGGCTCCTCCCGCTCGACCCAGACGGGGATCTTCCGCAGCTTTTCCACGGCCGGCGCGGGGACCATCCGCGTGATCTGATAGAGCTGCACCTTCAGCAGCGCCAGCGTCTGGCCGCACAGTTCGGGGTGTTCGTCCTCGAATTTCGTGTTGAGGAAAACCTTCCACCCGTCGACGTCGCGCACGGCGTACTGTTCGGTCGGGTCGAACAGGGCTTTCGACGCTTCGGGTTCACCGCCGTGAATAGACAAATGCGCGGGGGTCCACACAATGAGCATCGCCGCAAGAGCCGCCGCCGGCAGGACCAATCCGCGACCTGATCTGGTAATCATTTCCAAGATTCTCCAAAGCCGATGCAGCGCCCGCTGAGAGACTTCAGAATAGCTGTTTTCCGCCAGGGGATGCAATTGCTCGCAGTCCGGGCCTTGCGGCGGGTCGCCGCTCGAACGGTTATGGAATGTGCCGTGTTGACGACGGAAGGACGAAGACAACGGACAGGAAGATTGCATACCGGAACATAGCCGTCGGGCCGGCATTGCGCCACTGGCAGGTGCAGCCCGTTCGACAATTTTCCTGTCCGTAATCTTCCTGTCTGTACCTGTCCGGGTTCACCGGCGGCCGAGGCCATCGACCAGTCGCTTCCGATGTAACTCATAGGCAGATCGGGCGGACTCGAAGCGACGTGCCTTCTGAGTGCCGCTCTGAAACGTCGCGATCGCCAGGCCGGCGACGAGCAGACCGAACAGAGAAACGACCGTGGCAAAGGAACTGTCGGTCGCCTGGCCAGCGACCAGCCACGCGGCGAACCAGACGATTCCGAACGCACCCTGAACGAGGGCCAGGCAACCGGCTCCCACGTCGCTCGGTTCCACCAACTGACCGGTTTTGGCGCGAGTACAGAGGGCCTCGCGCTCCATCTGCCATTCGCGGTCGAGCCGTTCGATATC
>JBLMWR010000339.1:0-3590 GCA_050257335.1 Deltaproteobacteria bacterium
GTGGGAACGGAAGGGAACCTGGGGGGCCAGGCTGTCGTCCGCGACGTGGCCGGAACGTGGAAGGACCTCACCGACAACGTCAACTTCATGGCCGGCAACCTGACCAGCCAGGTGCGGAACATCGCCGACGTGACGAAGGCCGTGGCCGCCGGCGACCTCTCGAAGAAAATCACCGTGGATGTGCGCGGTGAAATCCTAGAGCTCAAGAACGCGATCAATACGATGGTCGATCAGCTCCGCTCGTTCGCCTCGGAAGTGACCCGCGTGGCCCGTGAAGTGGGAACGGAAGGGAACCTGGGGGGCCAGGCTGTCGTCCGCGACGTGGCCGGAACGTGGAAGGACCTCACCGACAGCGTGAACCTGATGGCCGGCAACCTGACCAGCCAGGTGCGGAACATCGCCGACGTGACGAAGGCCGTCGCTGCCGGCGACCTCTCGAAGAAAATCACCGTCGACGTGAAGGGGGAAATCGCGGAGCTGAAGGACACCATCAACACGATGGTCGATCAGTTGCGGTCATTTGCCTCGGAAGTGACGCGCGTGGCCCGCGAAGTGGGGACGGAAGGAAAACTGGGGGGCCAGGCCGACGTCAAGGGAGTGGCCGGAACGTGGAAGGACCTCACCGACAACGTCAACTTCATGGCCGGCAATCTCACCAATCAGGTGCGGGGAATCGCCGGCGTCGTGACCGCCGTCGCCAATGGAGACCTGAAGCGCAAGCTGGAAGTCGAAGCGCAGGGGGAAATCGCGGAGCTGGCCGACACGATCAACGGCATGATCGCAACCCTGGCAACGTTCGCCGACCAGGTGACGACTGTCGCCCGCGAAGTGGGGGTGGAAGGGAAGCTGGGGGGCCAGGCGAGCGTCCCCGGCGCGGCGGGAACTTGGAAGGACCTGACCGACAACGTCAACCAGCTCGCAGCGCGCCTGACGACGCAGGTGCGAGCCATCGCAGAAGTGGCCACCGCAGTGACCAAGGGGGACCTGACACGGTCGATCTCGGTGGAGGCGCTGGGGGAAGTCGCAGCCCTCAAGGACCACATCAACGAAATGATCCGCAACCTGCGGGAAACAACGGACAAGAACAACGAACAGGACTGGCTGAAGACGAACATGGCCAAGTTCTCGCGGATGCTGCAGGGGCAGAAGGACCTGCTCGCGGTGGGCCGGCTGATCCTGTCGGAGCTGGCCCCCGTCGTCAACGCCCACCAGGGGGCCCTGTACGTCGTGACGACCGCCGGCGACGAGCCGGTGCTCAAACTGCTGGCCGGTTATGCCCACAGGGAACGCGGGCAGCTCGACAGCGTCTTCAAGCTGGGAGAAGGGCTGGTGGGACAATGCGCGGTGGAGAAGGAAAAGATTCTCGTCACCGGCGCCCCTCCCCGGTACATCCGCATCGCTTCGGGGCTGGGCGAGGCCGCGCCGCTGGATATCATCGTCATTCCCGTGCTCTTCGAAGGGCAGGTGAAGGCCGTGATGGAACTGGCCTCGTTCGAGCGATTCAGCCCGACCCACCTGACGTTTCTCGACCAGTTGACGGAAAGCATCGGCATCGTCGTCAACACGATCGAAGCCAATACCCGGACCGAAGATCTGCTCAAGCAGTCGCAGTCGCTGGCCAGGGAGCTGCAGAGCCAGCAGCAGGAGCTGCGGCTGACCAACCAGCAGCTCGGAGAGAAGGCGCAGCTTCTGGCCGCCCAGAACGCGGAGGTGGAGCTCAAGAACAAGGAGGTCGAGCAGGCCCGGGCCGCGCTGGAGGAAAAGGCGGCGCAACTGGCCCTGACGTCGCGGTACAAGTCGGAATTTCTGGCGAACATGTCGCACGAGCTGCGGACGCCGCTAAACAGCCTGCTGATTCTTTCGGATCAGCTCGCGCGAAATTCCGAAGGGCGCCTCGGCCCGCGGGAGGTGGAGTTCGCGCAGACGATCCGTGCCGCCGGGCACGACCTGCTCGCGCTCATCAACGACATTCTCGATCTCACGAAGGTCGAGTCGGGAACGGTGGTGGTCGATCCCGCAGAGATCAGCTTCGGCGAGCTGCGCGATTACATCGACCGCGCCTTCCGGCACGTCGCCGAATCGGCCGGCCTGGAATTCGAGATCGCCTTCAACGAGTCCCTGCCGCCGACGATGTTCACCGACGCCAAGCGCCTGCAGCAGATCTTCAAGAACCTGTTGTCGAACGCCTTCAAATTCACGGCCGTGGGGGGCGTCACCTTCCGGGCGCGGCGCGCCCGTTGCGGGTGGGGTCCGGACAACGAATCGCTGAACCAGGCCGAGCAGGTTCTGGCGTTCTCGGTCCGCGACACGGGGATCGGCATTCCCGTCGACAAGCAACAGATCATCTTCGAGGCCTTCCAGCAGGCTGACGGCAGCACGAGCCGGCAGTACGGCGGGACCGGGCTGGGCCTGGCCATCAGCCGCGAAATCGCCCGTCTGCTCGGAGGAGAGATCCGGCTCGTCAGCGCCCCCGGGGAGGGAAGCACGTTCACACTGTATCTGCCGCTGCGCTATGTGCCCCGTCCCTCGCGCCGCGGCCGGACGGCACTCGCCGCGCCGGCCGAAGTCACGGGGGGCGCGACGCCTCGGGACTCCGAATTCCCGCGAGCGGAAGCGGCAGGCAACCCCGGCGGCGATCCCGCGAACCCCGAACCGCCGCCGGCCGGCGCGGCGGCGGAGCGTGCGGTGCGAGGCCGCAGCGACGAGGCTCCGCTGTTCGTCGGTGAATTCGGCGCGAACCTTCCGGCGGGGGCCGTCGCGCTTCCCGAAATTCCGCGGCCGACCCCGAAGCTGGCCGGAAAGAAGGTCCTGGTCGTTGACGATGACGTCCGCAATGTCTTCGCGATGACCAGCGTTCTCGAGGAAGCGGGAATGCAGGTCGTGTCAGCCGAGACGGGGCAGGCGGCGCTGGACGTGCTCGAAGAAACGCCCGACGTGGATTTTGTCCTGATGGACATTATGATGCCGGGAATGGACGGCTACGAAACGATTCGCGCCATCCGGGCTTTCGCCGCCTTCCGTCCGCTGCCGATCATCGCCGTCACGGCCAGGGCGATGCCCGGCGATCGCGACAAGTGCGTGGAGGCGGGAGCGTCGGATTATCTTTCCAAACCGGTGGAACCGGGGCACCTTTTGAGCCTCTTGGATCAATGGACCGCCCGATGACGCCCTCTTCCACAGCAACCGATGGCTTGCCGGCAAAGGAAACCGCAGCGGGCACCGAATGCCCCGGCCGGATCCTGATTGTCGATGACCGCCCCGACAAACTGCTGACGATGGAAGCGGCGCTGGCCCCTTTACAGCACGAGATTGTCAAGGCCGGGTCGGGGAGGGACGCGCTGCGCTGCCTGCTCAGGCACGACTTCGCCGTCATTCTTCTGGACTTAAATATGCCGGGCATGGATGGCTTCGAGACCGCGAGGCTGATCCGGCGGCGGCGGCGAAACCGGGACACGCCCATCATCTTCATCACCTCCTACGGCGACGAGATTCATGCCCTGCACGGGTATTCGCTGGGTGCCGTCGATTTCATCGTCTCGCCGTTTGTCCCAAAGGTGTTGCGCTCAAAGGTCGGGGTGTTTCTGGAGCTG
>JBLMWR010000340.1:0-4138 GCA_050257335.1 Deltaproteobacteria bacterium
AAGCGAAAAAGCCCCGGCCAAAAAAGGAAGGCTGACTCTGGACGGCCTGGGGAAGCTGCTGGCCGCAATGGGGTTGAAGACCACCAGGGAAAAAAGCCAGTACAACTTCACCTTCCCCGCCAAGCTCGAGGAAGAATGGAACATGACGATGTCGGCCGTGCTCAGCACGGACGAAGAATCGATCTGGATCATGGCGTGGCTGAACGAGCTTCCCAAGTCGGCCGCCGAAGTTCCGCGCACTGCTCTGCTGCGCCTGCTGGCTGAAAACGACAAGATGGGCAAGGCCTTTTTCGCCTACATGCCCAGCACGAAACGCTTCATTCTGGAACGGGTGATCGACAACGCCAACATCACCACCGAGTCGTTCAAAGAGGACATGCTCGAGCTGGCTCGCTTCGTGATCGACACGCAGCCCGTCTGGTCGGTCTCGGAATGGAAGCAATCCGGTTCGACCCCCAGCGATTCCGCCAAGGAGACGAAGGGATCGTCGGAAGACGCGCCCGGGGTTCTCAATGGCTCCGGCGGAGCGAAACCGATCAAGGCCGCCACGAAGGATGCCCCGGCCGGCGGCAGTTCCTCTCCGAAGAAGAGATAACACGGGGATGAACCGCCTGGCTCGCCCTGGCGAGCCTGGTCCAGGTGCTCGTGCAGTTGGCGCGTGGCCGCGCCTCCGTCTACGATACGCCACGTCTTCCCGTCCCGGGACCTGTGCGTTTCGTAATAAGGAGTCCTGCCATGCGTTCGTGGTTTCTGCGCTACTCGTCCATTTTATTTCTTTTGAGTGTCTCGCTTCCGTCCGTGAGCCGCGCCGCCGACATTCGGACGATCGCGGGCAATGGCAGGCAATCGTATTCCGGAGACGGCGGACCGGCGCTCGAGGCGGGAATCGCCGAACCCTTTGGCCTGACGCTCGGCCCCGACGGCTCGCTCTACGTCTGCTCGGTGAAGAACCACTGCATCCGCCGCATCGACGACCGGACCGGATTCATCACCACCGTCGCCGGCTCGGGGCAGATGGGGTACGCCGGCGACGGTAAACCGGCCCATCGCGCGCTGTGCAACGAGCCGTACGAGGTGCGCTTCGACGGCGACGGCAACATGTTCTTCGTCGAAATGCAGAACCACGTCGTCCGCCGGGTTGACGCCAAGACTTCGATCATCACCACCATTGCGGGAGACGGAACCGCGGGATTCGCGGGGGACGGGGGAAAAGCGGTCAAAGCGAAGCTCAAGCAGCCGCATTCCATCGCCCTCGACGGGGCCGGCGGGCTGTATGTCGCCGACATCGGCAATCTCCGCGTTCGCCGGGTCGATCTGCGCACGGGAATGATTGAAACGGTGGCGGGGACGGGGGCGAAAGGGGCCACGCACGACGGCGGGGCGCTTCTGGAGACCCCTCTCGACGGTCCCCGCGCCCTCGACTTCGACACGCGCGGGCAGATGGTCCTCGCGCTGCGCGAAGGAAACGCCGTCTTCAGAGTCAATCTGCGCGGACAACGACTGGTGCATGTGGCCGGGACGGGAAAGAAGGGGTTTTCCGGCGATGGCGGGCCGGCCAAACTCGCCAATCTCTCGGGCCCCAAGGGTATCGCTCTCGGACCGGGCGGCGACATTTACCTGGCCGATACCGAGAATCACGCGATCCGCGTGGTCCGTGCCTCCACCGGCAATATCGAGACGCTGGTCGGGGACGGAACGCCGGGGGACGGTCCCGAGATCAGCCCCAGCCGCTCCCCCCTGCAGCGCCCTCACGGAGTTTTCGTCGATCTCAAGGGAAACGTCTACATCGGCGACAGCTCGAACCACCGCGTGAGGAAGCTGGTGGTCGAGTAGCGAAAATCTCGCCCCGGCGAGCTGCCGGGTTGATCGTTTCACCACGACCCGCGCCGCTCGCCGTGCCTCGCTGGCATCCGTGCCGTGCTTGAGGTTTAATAAACCTCTTCACTGAACCCGACCAGAACTCCAGAGAGAATCACCATGCGTTCGATTTTGCCAGCCGCGTTGGCAGTGTGTTTCGGATTGGCCGCCGCGCGCATTTATGCCGCGGAAAGAATCAATTGGGAGCGGATCAAAATCGACGACGTCTTTCGCTCGGAAGGGGTCGCCGCGGCCGACGTGAACCACGACGGCAAGACAGACGTGATTCACGGCGACGCCTGGTACGAGGCTCCGACGTGGAAGATCCATCCGATTCGCGAACTGAAAGACCGCGGCGATGGGTCGGGGGGGTACAGCAACAGTTTTGCCAACTGGGCCTACGACCTCAACGGCGACGGCTGGGCCGATCTCATCTGCATCGACTTTCCCGGCATCCCCTGTTACTGGTTCGAGAACCCGAAGAACGAGGAGGGGTACTGGAAGAAGCACGAAATCTGGCACAGCGCGGCCAACGAAACCCCGCAGTTTCTTGATCTCACCGGCGACGGCAATCCGGAGCTGATCATGGCATCGGAAACCGAGGGAATGGTCGGTTATCTCGAAATCCCCCCCGGCGAGAAGGTTTATGAGAAGTGGACCTTCACCGCCGTCAGTCCCCAGAAGATCCCCGTTGGCTCACACCGCTACTATCACGGGCTGGGGGTGGGAGACGTCAACCGGGACGGCCGGCTCGATATCGTCATCCCGCACGGCTGGTGGGAAGGTCCCCCGAAAGAGAAACTCGGCAAGGGGGAATGGACTTTTCACCCGCACGCCCTGTCGCGCGACGGCCAGGGGAACCCCTTGCCTGCCGCTGACATTTTCGTCGACGATCTCGACCTCGACGGCGACAATGACATCATGATGAGCTCGGCCCACAATACGGGAATCTGGTGGTTCGAGAACGTCGGCACGAACGCCGGGCCGAAATACGAGAACCATCTCATCAGCGACGTCGTCTCGCAGACGCACGCGCTGCACTACGTCGATATCAACGGTGACGGGCAGAAAGACCTGGTCACCGGCAAGCGCTGGTGGGCGCATGGTCCCAAGGGTGACGACAACCCCAATGCGACTCCGGTCGTCATCTGGTTTGAAATTCACAGAAAAGAAAAGACGCCGCCGGAATTCATCCCGCACATCATCGACGAGAGCGCCGGCACTGGAATCGGCACCCAGTTTACGGTGACTGATTTCGACGGTGACAAAATCCCCGACATCGTCCTGTCGAACAAAAGGGGGACGAACATCCTGCTGCAGAAACGGGGCAAGTGATTCAGACGGCGAGTGAGATCATTCACGTCCGAAGCCCACGCACTGCGTTCCGTGGGTATTGTCGAACGACACCGTGCTCAGTCGCCGCTGCATCCGCGGTCTTTCATTCACTGCGCAGCGTAGGCTCTCGACCTAACACGATTGCGGCACTCCGGTCCAAGTCAGATGGGGCTTGCAGTCGGCCTTCGCGGCACGGTGCGATCGCAGTGACACTCTTGCTAATGCTTTGTCAAAGAAAAAAGTCAGGTTGTAGCCACGCTCGCCAGAGCGTGGGAAAGCATCGAATACGGACTCATCCCCCACGCACTGGCGAGCGTGGCTACCCGAAAATCAAGGTTTGACAAAGCGCTAGCCCGCCCGCGAGATTTGTCCCAGCGCCTCAATCGCCGCGCCGACGTCCTCCGTCGTCGAGAACGGCCCCACGCTGAGCCGCACGGTGCCGCCGGTTTCAAAGCTGCCAATGGCGCGGTGAGCGCCCGGAGCACAGTGCAGGCCGGCGCGGGTTTCGATGCCGAAGGTCTGGTCGAGAATGGCGGCAATATCCTGCGGATCGTGCTCCTCGACGGCCACGCTCACGACTCCCAACCGGTCGTGCTGCGAGGCGGAACCGAAGACGCTCAGGCCCGGAATGTCGGTCAGCCCGGCCAGCAGTTGCCGGATCAGCACCTGGACGTGTGCGTGCACCGACGCCACGCCGCGCGCGAGCAGCCACGTCGCGGCGGCTTCCAGTCCCGCCAGGCCGGGAGCGTTGTGATTCCCTGATTCGTACTTGTCGGGGAGCGACTCGGGCTGCACGTCGTCTTCGCTTTGCGTCCCCGTGCCTCCCTGGCGGAGGCTCGCCAGCCGGCTTTCGATTCCGGGCCGGACGTAAAGAAATCCCGTCCCCAGCGGTCCCAGCAGCCCCTTGTGTCCGGGCGCCGCGAGCAGGTCGACGGGCAGGCTCCGC
>JBLMWR010000341.1:0-9137 GCA_050257335.1 Deltaproteobacteria bacterium
CCCCGCTCGCCTGGCGGATTACGATTTCATCACGGATTGAGAATGTCACAACCAGCGTCACCCGGAACCAAGGCCGTCGTCCTCCTCAGCGGGGGGCTCGACTCGGCGACCGCGCTGGCGATTGCCATCGAGCAGGGCTTCGTCCCCTATGCGCTGACGTTCCGTTACGGGCAACGACACGAAATCGAAATCGAAGCGGCCCGCAGAATCGCCCGGTCGATGGGGGTCGCCGGCCATGTCGTTACCGACTTCGACCTGCGGACGTTCGGCGGCTCGGCGCTCACGGGGGACCTGGCCGTTCCCAAGGGGCGCAGCGAAGACCAGATGTCCGCGGGCATCCCAGTCACATACGTGCCGGCCCGGAACACGATCTTTCTGTCGTTCGCACTTGCCTGGGCCGAGGTCCTGGGAGCGAATGACATTTTCGCGGGGATGAACGCCATCGACTACAGCGGCTATCCTGACTGCCGGCCGGAGTATATGGAAGCCTTCGAGCGGATGGCGAACCTGGCGACGAAAGCGGCTGTGGAAGGGAAGCAGCGGATTCGCATCCACACGCCGCTAATCAAGTTGTCGAAAGCCGAGATCATCCGCCGGGGGTTGGAGCTGGGGGTCAGTTACTCGCTGACCAATTCGTGTTACGATCCCGACCAGTTCACCGGGGCCGCCTGCGGCCAGTGCGACGCGTGCCAGTTGCGTCTCAAGGGCTTCGCGGCGAATGAGGTGACCGACCCGATCAAGTACATGAAAGGACAAGTCCCGTAGGTCAGGCTGCGCCTGACGGAGCGTCTCTTCGAGTTATTTTCTTCCACCGTCCCGAAATTGCGTCAGGCACAGCCTGACCTACACAAACTGTGAGTTACTCCGTCAAAGAAATCGTCTATACCCTCCAGGGGGAGGGGGCACAGAGCGGGCGGGCAGCGGTGTTCTGCCGGTTCGCCGGCTGCAACCTGTGGTCGGGGCATGAAGCCGATCGGGACGAGGCCGTGTGCCGGTTCTGCGACACCGAATTCGTCGGCACCGACGGGCCTGACGGCGGAGAATTCGCCACGGCCGCCGGGCTCGCTGAGGCCATCTCGCAGCGATGGCCCTCTCTCGCGCCGAACCACACCAGCCCGCGGCCCCTCGTGGTCTGCACTGGAGGCGAGCCGCTGCTGCAGTTGGATGCTCCGCTCATCGACGCGCTCCATGCGCGCGGGCTCGAGATCGCCGTCGAAACGAACGGCACGCTCCCCCTGCCGCCCGGGATCGACTGGTCGTGCGTCAGTCCCAAAGCGGGCACGACCCTGCGCCTGACGGCTGGCGACGAGCTGAAACTCATCTATCCCCAGGCCGGGGCCGAGCCCGAGAAATACGAGCAGCTCGATTTCCGGAACTTTTTCCTGCAACCGATGGACGGGCCGAACGTGGCGCGTAACACCCGGCTGGCGGTCGAATATTGCCTCGCGCACCCCCGCTGGCGGATCAGCCTGCAGACGCACAAGATCCTGGGGATCCCGTAAGCGGGTCACACGTCGCACAGCCGCACCGCCTCCGTCAGTCCTTCCAGCGGGTCGCGGGTGGGGATGAATTCCTGGGCGACGTACCCCCTGTGGCCGGTCTTGACGATCTCTTCCATGATCGGCCGGTAGTTGATTTCCTGTTTGTCGTCCAGCTCGCGCCGGCCGGGGTTCCCCGCCGTGTGGTAGTGCCCGATGTACTCTTTGTACTGCCGGATGCGGGTGATGATGTCGCCATCCATGATCTGCACGTGGTAAATGTCGAACAGCAGGTTGAAACGCGGCGAGCCGACCTTTTTAATGATCTCGATGCAGTACTCGGTGTGGTCTCCCTGATAGCCGGGGTGCCCCTTCATCTCGATGTCCACCCGGCTGTTGAGCATCTCCAGGCACAGGTTCACCTTTTTCTTCTCGGCATGGCCGACGATCTGTTTGAACCCTTCGACGCAGTTTTTCATCCCCACGTCGTCGGGAATATCTTCGCGAAAGCCGGTGAAGGTGATGACGTTGGGGAAACCGAATTCGGCGCATGCGTCGATCGCTTTTCGCAGCTTTTCGTGGCACATCGGCCAGTATTTGGGGTTATTCATCCCCTTGTCGAAGCCGTGGCTGCTCGCCAGCGAACAGACCAGGCCGTGCTTCTTGAGCGTGGGCCAGTGTTCGGGGGCGACGATTTCAATAGCCGGGATGCCGAGCTGCTTGGCGATCTGGCACGTCTTTTCGACGTCCCAGTATTTGCTGAAGCACCAGTAGACGAGCGACTGGCGGATGTTGCTTTTCGTGACGACGGGTTGTGGCGGCACGTTTTCTCTCCCGAGTGCGAGGCTTCCCAGACCCGGGCCGCCGATCGCGGCGAGGCCCGCCGATTGCGCCAGCATCTGCCGGCGGTCGATGGCGGGCGCCGATGTGATTCCGTGATGATTCATGAGCGGGGCTCCTGCATGGCGGCATTGTCGCGCGAGACGGCGGGAACTTCAAGCCGCGCCCAATGTAGGTATCTCGCTCCGCGAGATACGGTTTCGGCATTCCATCACCAGCCGGCTCACGAACAACGCTCTGCCGTGGCGCGCCGCAGCCGAACGGTCTCGAACAGTTTGTCGGACCGCCGGGAGACCTCCACGCGCCCCCCCTGCCCCCCCCCTTGCTAAGGAGGGGAGAAGCACTGCGCCGCGGCAAGCCCCGCGGCTAAACAAGCAACTTGCGCACTTCGCCGGCGAGCGCGGCTTCGGCGACGGTCGTTTGCTGGCCGCTCTTGAGGTCCTTGATCTTCCACTGCCCGGACTGGAATTCGTCCGGGCCGGCGATGACGGCGAGGCGAAAGCCTTTTTTATCAGCATATTTGAGCTGCTTGCCGACGCCCCGAGCGTCTGGAAAAACCTCGGTATTGATGCCCGCGGCCCGCAACAGCCGCCCGATCCGCAGGTAATCCGCCAGACGCTGCTGGTCAAAAAAGACGACCAGCACTGGCGCCGGTGTGGAAGCAGATTCGACCTTTCCCATTTTCTCCAGCGCCGCGAGCAGGCGATCGACGCCCAGGCTCGCGCCGACCCCCGGCAGCTTCTGGTGCGTGAACAGCGCGGCCAGATTATCGTAACGGCCTCCGGAGCAGACGCTGCCAATCGACGGGTCGTCGGTCAGGAAGGTCTCGTAGATCGTGCCCGTGTAGTAGTCGAGCCCGCGGGCGATCGAGACGTCGAGTTCGATGCGCTCGGCGGGGATACCGGCCGTGGCGGTCGCGGCGAACAGCTCGCGCAGCCGTGCGACTCCGTCCTCACCGTGCGCGCTTCCCGCCAGCAACGTCGCGAGCCGATCGAGTATCTCACCGGGCGTTCCCGTGAGCTGTGCCAGCTCCAGGACCTTGCCGGCCTGCTCGGCGGTCGCGCCGACGCGCTCGACGATTTCCGCGAGGACACCGTCGCGGCCGATCTTCCGCAGCTTGTCGAGGGCCCGCAGTACGCCCGCGGCCTTGTCCGACAATCCCAGTTTTTCGAGCAGCCCATTGAGGATCAGACGGTTGTTGATGCGGATCTTGAAGCGCTCAAAGCCGATCGCCATGAACAGGTCGTGAATCACGAGCAGGGTTTCGATGTCGGCCGCGTTCGATTCGGTGCCGATCGTGTCGAAATCGCACTGCATGAATTCGCGGTACCGCCCGCGCTGGATGTTCTCGCCGCGCCATACGCTTCCCAGGTGATAGCGCTTGAAGGGGGTGCCGATGTCGTTGAGGTGCTGGGCGGCAAAGCGGGCGAAGGGGACGGTGAGGTCGAAGCGCATGGCCACGTCGCGCCCCCCCTGATCGGTAAAGCGGAAGAGCTGCTTGTCGGACTCTTCGCCCCCTTTCCCCAGCAGGATCTCGGTGTATTCCAGCGCGGGGGTGTCGATGGGGGAAAAGCCGTAGCTGCGGTAGACCGTGCGGGCGATCTCCAGAATCCGCTCGCGGGCCATGGCGGCGGGGGGCAGGTAGTCGCGAAACCCTTTCAGGGTCTGCGGTTTGATTAAAGGCGACGACACCCCGGCTCCTTCGGTTGAAACTGGGCACATATATATAAGGAGACACCGCATCAGCGGGCCCGGTTCGTCACAGTGCCTTCAGGCGGCCGGCCTCAAAGCCGGTGTAGCGAACAAGGACTGAGGAAAGCGTATCGACGGCCGAATGTCAATGCGGCTGTACCGACGCCGTCCTTCTACTGCCGTCCCAGCTCCACGGTCCGGTGTTCCTCGAACATGGCGAGTTGAATCTGTCCGTCGATTGCGTAGCGGACGATCAGGACCTTGGACTTGCCCCGTGGCCCACTGGCGGATGTACGACATCTGCCGGTCGGCGGCCGCTTCGATCACATCAGGGTCGGCCTCGAACGCCGCGATCCCCAGCAGCCGGTAATGATGCGGCGGCTGCTCGGCCTTCGGAATTCCGAGCCACTTGTGGTAAGGGTCGAATGCGCTCATCGCAGATCGAGATTCTACTGCAAGTCGGGGGCGATTTCCCGCAACCGGGCGACGGGCGTGACGGCGTGTGTGACGCGACCCTCGTCATCGCTCTTGTCGTCGTCCCGTCCTGCCAGGGGGCGCGAGTAAATCCCCACGACATTGCCGGACGAATTGAGAATCGGGCTTCCCGACCAGTTGCGGCGGGCCAGCTCGCCCTCGAAATCGAGGGTGAGCTGCGACGCGTCGCGATCGCCGGCGGCGACGTTGAAGGTGAACTGTTCCACGCGGTCGGCCGGCTCCGCTTCCGGCGCGCGATAATCGTCCACGGGAAACGGCAGGCCGGCGAGGCGCAGCCGTTCGCCCGCGCCGACGGGCATGGTAAACGACGGCGTCAAAAGGTGCAGCAGCGGCTGGTCCACATTCAGGACGCCGACGTCGCATTGGGCCTGCGCCGCATAGGCGCGATCGAGGCGGCTTCGCGCGGATTCAATGTCACCATCCGGAGAATTTCCGGTCGGCTTGCGCTGTTTCGACGAGGTGCGCGCGGCTCTGGCTGTTTCCAGTTGTTCGCGCGCGGCGGCCGCGTCCTGGAAAGCCTGGCGGTACCCGGGATGGACGCGGAGTCCGGTGATCTTGATCCGGGCGGCGCCTTTTGCCGGAGAGACCTTCGCGGTCAGTCCGGATTTCTGCAATTCCTCGATCGCCAGGACGACCGCCCCGCTCGTCACGAGGCGCCGCGGGGACACGGCCCACGCCGTCCCCAGCCGGAACTGCTGTTCGCCCGCCGCGTCCTGGACGAGGACGGCGTACAGGAATCGCTGCGGATCGGTCAATGAGGCGGGCTCGGGGGAAGCGGTCGAGGTCTTGCGCGACGGAGGCTGCGGCAGCGGTTCCGGCGGGCGAATTCCCTTCTCCGGGGGTTTCGCGGCGACAGTCACCGCGTCCGGCTCTTCCGTCTTTTTCTTCCATTTCTTCACCACGGGCCGCTCTTCGCTTCCCGCTTCGGGACGAGCCTGCCGGGGCTTGTAGTCGTCCCCTCCCTTGCGTCCAAAGCCGATCATCCACACCGCCGCCGCGACAACGCCCACGGCCCCGACGCCGGCGGCGAATTTCAGCGCGGGGGAGATTTTCGTCTGCGGCGGCGCGGCTGAATCCGCGGGCTTCCGCTCGCCCGGGGCAGGCAGGGGTTTGACGCGCAGCCGTTCGTCGCTCGGGACCGCGGCCTTTAAGGAGGCCAGCTCGACAGGTTCCATCGTGAACGGGTCGGGTGCCAAGGGCGGTGGCGCGGGTTGTGGATGACTTGCGGGGGCGACCTGCGGTGCGGCCGCTGCCGGTGTGACTTTCGCAGCCGGGGGCACCGGACCGGCCGGGCTCGCCGGACGGGCAGATGGCGGTTGGAAGGCGATTTCCGGACCGTTTTCGGTCAGCCGGATCACGTCGCCGGGGCTCAGCCAGTGAACCCGCGCCGGCCGCGCGTTCCCGACCTGAATCGACTCGCCCTCGCGGGCCTCGACCAGCCAGCGGCCGGCGACGCGGCGGATTACCGCGTGTCGCGGTTTCACCCGTTCGTCCCCGGTCAGCGCGATCGTTTCCGCCGGGTCGCTGCCGATCGTGAGGGTTTCGACATCGACCACGAACGGGGGCTGTCCGGAAATGGCGAGGGTAATGGACATGTTCTATTTCCCGCGACCGGACCGCAGCCGCTGGTCCCACTCCTGGAGCTTGGCGTCATTGAGCCCCGACGAGCGCTCGATGTCGGGGGTCGCCTCGCGGCCAAGGTCCGGCAGCCGCCCCCGGATCGTCACGGCTTCCGTTTCTTCTTGATCAGGATCAACACGGTCGACTTGCTGATCCGCCCGTCCACCTCCGTCCATTCCAGTTTCTCGTCGCCCGAGTCGATGACGGAAAAGTCCGGGACGGTCTTCTGGATGAACGGCACGGCGTCGCCCATGGGGACCGCCAGGCCGTATCCCTGGACGAAGCGCTCGGTGAAGGTCTTGGCCGCGACGATCCCGGCGACGCGCCCCGATTTGTCGCACAGCGGGCCGCCGCTGTTGCCGGGGGTCATCTGGACGTCGAGGACCATCAGATTGCCGGTCTCTTTCGAGGGGAGTCCGGTGACGATTCCGCGCGTCGCCTTCAATCCCTTGCCCACCACGTCCATCACCGGAAACCCCAGCGCCAGCACTTCGGTTCCGCGGCTGACCGGGGCGGGGTTGATCGGCACCGGCGGCGCGCTCAGGTCCGCGCATTGCACGATGGCCAGATCGAGCTCTTTCGAGACCGCCGCCACCTTGCCTCCCAGCGGCTTGGCGGCGGGATTCGCCGGGTCCTGAATGACCACCCCGTCGGCGTTCTCGACGACGTGCCGGTTCGTCAGCACGTACCTCTCCCAGATCACGAACCCGCTTCCGCTTCCCACGACCTGGCTTTCCTCGGGGGACGACTTGTCGTCCTTCTTCGGCTGGAACAGCTTCAGCAGGACGTAACCCTTTTGGGTATCGGCACGGGGGACCTTGCCGTCGGCGACGAGCTTCATGTAGGTCTGGGTGGCGCTGTCGACCAGCCGCTTGTCGGCGGTCCCGATCGCCGACTTGCCCGCGTCGGCGATGAAGGTCCCCAGGTTCTGGGCCACGGCGGAGTTGTCGGGCTCGAGCGACGCGGCCAGCGCCCAGTGCCTGACGGCCTTTTCGAACTGGAACGTCAGCGCCTCGCAGAGGGCGACGTTGTTCAGCAGGGGGACGTGGTTGGGCGCGCGGCTGAGGGACTTCGAGAAACGCTTTTCGGCACCCTTGACGTCACGGTTGAGAAACGCCCCCACTCCCAGCAGAAACAGCGATTCCAGGTGATCGGGATAAATCCGGCTGGCGCGTTCGAGCTTGGAGTCGGCCTTGGCGAAGCTTTCGACGTTGATCAACTCGATCGCTTCGGCGACCAGATTGTCGGCCTCTTCTTTCAGTTTGTCGGCGTCGGCCTTCGGCATCCACTCCGTTCCCACGCGCACCAGTTCGTCTTTGGCCGCCTGCTCCCAGAATTCCAGCCGCGACTGAACCTGCGCCTTCTCGGCGGCCGTCGTCTCGGGCGCCGCAATAAAGATCCGGTAAAGGACCAGGGCCTCTTCGGCCGTCTGACATTGCTGGGCGTCGATTTCGAGCGCTTTCACCCGCCCCTTACCCGTCGGTTTTTTGGGAGTGACGGTTTTCGCGGTCCGCCGGGCGCCCGAATCGCGCGGCGGCGCATCGGTCGCGGTGGGTTTTTCGGCGTCCGGCGTCGTGTCGGGGGCCTGCGGTGTCGGGCGGTCGGGATCGGCAGCGGCCCCGTCGGCCGGCTTGTTCAATTCCAGCTTGATGCGACTGGTGATGGCTTCGACCGGCGAAGCCCCGGCGCGCTTTTGTGCAGGGCCCGCATCCGGTTCGTCAAACGCCCCTCGCTCCGACCCGCCGGAAAAACACAGAATGGATGCTCCCGAGACGAACAGGAATCCAACGAACCGCATGGCCCGGCACCTCTCGGAGATCGTTGTGGAGAAAGGGGTCATGTGCATCAGTAGACCGAATCTGGCGATCGATTTCCACTACGTTAAAGATTCGTCGGTCAGGCTGTGTCTGACTGAATGTCTCGGAGCGCCGCTGTGGTGAAAACGCAAGCGCGTTGGCCGGCTCCCGCAAATGATGCGCGCATCCTTTCGCTGCTCGATCAGGCGATCGGCACGCGAACGGAAGGCCCGGTCTTCCTCTCCCCGGCCGCAAAAGCGTGGACTGTCCCGAATCTCAGCCGGACGTATTCCCGCCTGCGGGACCTGGCCGGCCTGCCGCGAGACCTGGTGCTGTACCTCGCCCGTCACGAATGCGGGACAAAGATCTGCCGCGAGAAAGGGATCGAGCACGCCCGCTGCTTGCTGGCGCACGCCAACATCTCGACAACCCAGAGGAATATGCACTTGGACGATCGTGAGCTTGCGGAGGCGCAGGACCTCGTGGAATAATGTCTGACGGTTACAGCGCTACGTCCCTGCGGCACAGAAACGATACTGCCACACGGGTGTGCAGCCACGGCCGACAGGTCTAACCGCTGTGCCGGTTCAGTTCGCACGGCGACGCCAATCGCGGCGTTCTCGGAGCTCGACAATGTGCCAGATCCCACGTCTACTGGGGCGGGTCGCGATCGGAATCATCGCCTTTCATGCCTTGACGGCACAGTCGCCCCTCGGCGCCGACGACACGCCGCACGCTGGGAAGCCGAAAACTGTTGAGGAAATCTGCGCTCCGATCCTCGAATCCCGGCGCGGGCTTCGCAGCGGCGAGATGTTGATCGTCCGGAAGAGCTGGTCGGCGCGCGACGGAAAGAAAGGCGACCGACAATCGATGCTGCATCTCTGGTTTGACGGCGTTAAATGTCGCCTTGAAGAGCTGCACGAGCCGTGGACCGACCGCAATGGCAAAGAGTCCCCCCGGTTTACCGAGAACACTTGTCGCGGCTGCTACAGCGACACGACGTTCGTCTGGCACTCCGATCGGCCGGTAAGCCCAAAAATGGCAGTAATTGTTGCCGATATTGGTCTGAGGGAGATACCGCAATACAAGCTGCCAAATCCGCGGCTGTTCGACCTCGGTGCGTCGAATTTGCATAACTGCGGCTGGTCAGACATGGACCAGTTTGTGGGGAACAAGGCCCGAACCGACGAATCGGTCGTGCGCGAGAAATACAAAG
>JBLMWR010000342.1:0-7365 GCA_050257335.1 Deltaproteobacteria bacterium
GCCAATCGCAGAGAATGACATCGTCTTGAGAGGAAATGAATCGATGCATTGTCGCTCGCCACGGATTTGGAACCTGCCGGTCCTGATTGCGTCGCTCGCAGCGGCCGTCGGACCGGGCAGCCGCATCCGCGCTGAAGAACCCGCAACCGTCGCCGACTACGACGCGATCATTTCGAAGTCCGATCGCGAGCACTGGGCGTTTCAGCCGGTGCGCGCGCCCGGCGTCCCGACGGTGCGCGAAAAAGGATGGGTGCGAAACCCGATCGATGCATTTATTCTGGCGCGGCTGGAAGTGAAGGACTGGCGACCCAACGAAGCGGCGAAACCGCAAGCGTTGTTGCGGCGGATGTATCTCGATCTGACAGGTTTGCCGCCGACGCTCCAGGAACAGGCGGCGCTCTCCAAGGACCCCTCGGCCGCGGCGTTCGACGCGCTGATCGACGAATTGCTGGCGCGGCCGGCCTACGGCGAGCGCTGGGGCCGGCACTGGCTCGACCTCGTCCGCTATGCCGAATCGAACGGTTACGAACGCGACGGCGCCAAGCCCTCGGTGTGGCGCTACCGCGACTATGTCATTCGCAGCTTCAATGCCGACAAGCCCTACGACCGGTTCATTCTCGAGCAGCTCGCCGGCGACGAGCTTCCCGACGCCGATGCCGAGACCGTAACGGCCCTCGGCTACTACCGGCTGGGCCCCTGGGACGATGAACCGGCTGACCCGGCGGAAGACCGCTTCGACCAGCTCGACGACATCGTCAGCACCACGTCGCAGGTCTTTCTGGGGCTGACCCTGCAATGCGCGCGGTGCCACAACCATAAATTCGAGCCCCTGACGACGCTCGACTATTACCGGATGACGGCGATCGTCAATCCGCTCCAGCGGTTTCAATCCGGGCGCAGCGACCTCGATGCCCCCGCAGGAAGCCCTGCCGAACTGACCGCACTGGCCGAGCGGGACAAACAGATCGCCGCTCTCGCCGCGCAGATCTCGCAGCTTCGCGAGGAGTTCAAAACGGACTGGCTGAAATCGGGGAAGAGCAGGCTGCCGGCCGACGCCCAGGCCGCGTTCCTGGCGGCTCCCGCAGGCCGGACAGATGAGCAGAAAAAACTCGTCGAGAAACGCGCCAAGGAGCTGGAAGACGAAATCAGTCCGGCTCTTCCCGGAGGAATCAAGGCGAACATCGCCGATATCCAGGAGCAGATTCGCCGGCTGCGCGAGGCGACTCCCGATCTGCCGCGCGCCTACTACCTGAATGAACCCTCCAACGCGCCTCCGGAAACGCACGTGCTGTTGCGCGGCAAGCCGTCGCGACCGGGAATCGTCGCGCCCCCGGGGGTGCCGGCAGTCCTCGTTTCGCAGCAACCCGAGCTTCTTCCGCCGGACGAGCGCACGAGCCGCCGGCGGCTGTCGCTGGCCCGCTGGCTGACCGACCCGAAGCATCCCCTCACGGCGCGGGTCATGGTCAACCGCGTCTGGCAGTTTCATTTCGGCGAGGGGCTGGTGCGAACCCCCAGCGATTTCGGCGTGATGGGCGACCCTGCGACCCATCCCGAGCTGCTCGACTATCTCGCCGGCGAATTCATCCGCCACGGCTGGTCGCTCAAATGGCTGCACCGCCTGATCATGACGAGCAACACTTACCGCATGAGCAAGGAGTGGAACGCCGAGTACGGCAAAACCGACCCCGAGAACCGGCTCTTGTGGCGGTTCCCCTACCGCCGGCTGGAAGTCGAGGCGATTCGGGACTCAATGCTGGCGGTCAGCGGCCGGCTGAATCCGAAAATGTACGGGCCGGCGATGTTCCCCTTCATTCCGCCGGAAGCCCTTGCTGGAAACAGCGACCCCGACAAAATCTGGCCCGCCTATGACGAAGCCGAGGCCTCGCGACGGACGGTCTACGCCTTCATCAAGCGCTCGCTCGTCGTCCCCATGATCGAAGTCCTCGACCTGTGCGACACGACGAAGTCGTCGGCCAAACGTGCCGTCACCAGCGTCGCACCGCAGGCCCTGACCCTGTTCAACGGCCGGTTCGTCAACGAACAGGCGGGCCACTTCGCCCGCCGGCTGGAAAAAGAAGCCGGCGACGATCCCGGCCGCCAGATCGAACGGGCGTATCAGCTTGCCCTCTGCCGCCCGCCCACGGCGGCCGAAAAAAAGACGATGCTCGAATTCCTCGCCGCCGAAGCCGCAGGGCTCGCTGAGGAATCCGCCGGGTCTGCCGCGCCGCAGGAGGCCGCGACGGCCAGGCACAAGGCCCTCGACCAGCTCTGCCGGGTGATCTTCAACCTCAACGAGTTCGTCTATTCTGATTAGCGTGTTGCAGTCATCTCGCTCCGCGAGATGAGGTCTGTGCGTTCCAATGCCGCTCGAGTCGCGAGTCGCGGAAGGCTGAACCGCGCCGCAGCCGGGCAACTTGGGATGGATTACTCAGTCCAGTGCTTTGTCAAACCTTGATTTTCGGGTAGCCACGCTCGCCAGAGCGGGGGGGATGAGTCAGCATTCGATGCTTTCCCACGCTCTGGCGAGCGTGGCTACAACCTGACTTTTATCTTTGACAAAGCACCAGTGTGCAATGCAACAATACGACAACGATGTAGATTATCCGGACTCGCGGACGGCATCCGCGCCGGCGATCGAAGGTTTCCGCTCTTCAGACGCCAGCCGTGCGATCAACGTCCGTAGACCATCTCGCGGAGCGAGATGACTACGATGCGCGACGCTCGCTCAAGATGTGACTACTTCTTGTTTGGCGGTGCCAGCGGGTCAGGCGAGGGACTTGCGGGATCGACTGCTCCCGGAGGGGCGACACCGTAAGCACTCGTGCCAGGCCGCGGCGCGGGACCTGCGGGACCGCCGGCTCCCGCACCGGGAGCCTCCGGCTGCCATCGTCCCCCCTCGCCCTCGGCCGGGATCTCCCGCGCCGAGGCACGCATCATTTCGAGCAGCGCCTTGATCTTGCCGTGTACCGCCTGGCTGTTCTTGACGACCAGCAGTTCGTGATACTGCACGACCGACCCGTTCCCGCCGTTGCTGTCCCACGATTCCGGATCGATGGTGGTGGCGATGACCTGCGCCAGCGAATGCGTCTGGCCAATGCCGGCCCACCGGCCTGCGCCACCCCCGCCGCCTCCCGGCATTTCGCCGCCCATTCCCATTCCACCCATTCCTCGATTCATTCTTTTTACACCGGCCCGGGGCATGTCAGGAGGCGCCGCTCCACCACCAGCGCCACCAAATCCCTGCGCCAACTGCGTCTCGTCCGGTTCTCCCGGTTCGGCACCGTCGTCAGCAACCTGCATCATCCCCATGCCGTCTCCCGTCCCCCAAGCTGCCAGCATGCCCCCGCCTGTCCCGCCGATGACTCCTGTTGTGATCCCGCCCAGGGGAACGTCCCGCAGCAGATCGCGAACGTTGTACACCTGAATCTGGCTGGCCTGGGCACTGGACGTGACCAGAATCAGGCCGTCGCGAATCGTGTATCCGAGCCCCAGCGGTTCCAGCACCAGGTCGAGCGCCGTGCGAGCGGAAAGTTTGGCCCGCTTCACGCGCAGATTCACGAACGAATCTTGCTCGGCAGCGCCCGCGTCTCCCTCGGGGACGACGAGAATGTCGATGTCGATCTGATCGCCGATGTACTCCAGGACCTCACCCAGCGGCATGCTGGCGAATTCGATCTTGCCGAGTTGCTTCGCCAGTTTCTTTTCGACCGCCGTCTTGTCCTCATCTTCGGTGGCGACCGATTTGCCCGCAGGAATTCTTTTCGGCACGTCGCCGAGGCCCTGGGCGACCGCGTTTCGTGGCGCCGGGGCCTGCGGCGATTCGGGCCAGAACGCGGTGGCGACGAGAAGCGAGGCAGCCAGGGCGGCGACGGAACCGAAGGTCAGGCGCATGATCAGTCTCCTTTTACGAATGTGGGCTGCTCGGGTGAAATGACTTGCCAGTTCGGCGGCGTCGCCGAATTCGTCGAGGGCCGCGCGGATCGCCTCCTCGCGCGACATCCCCTGCGCCGCCAGCTCCTCCAGGCGCGCTTCGAGATGATCGCGCAGCTCGTCGGCGATCTCGTCGCGCTGTGCGGACTTGAGCCGCAGGAAGCGGCTCAGAAGTGACAGGTAGAGTTCGAAATCCTCTTCAGGCATTTTCGCGTCCGGTCGTTTCGTGGCTTTCGCGTCTTTCGTGGTTCCCTGGCAAAGCGTCATGCCGGCCGCGGAACCGCGTCCAGAACCGGTGCCAACATCGCCCGCAGACACTCGGCGTACTCATGCCATTCGCGGGCCTGGGCCGACAGGCGTCTACGTCCCGGCTCGGTCAATTCGTACCACTTGCGGCGGCGGCCCGTGGAATTGTCCCATTTGCAGCGGATCAGTTTGTCCGATTCCAGCCGATGCAGCAGCGGGTAGAGCGTTCCCGCCTGCACATCGACCAGGCCCCGGCTGGTGTTCCGCAGCTCCTGCTGCAGCAGGTAACCGTACTTGGGTCCGGTCGCCAGCACCGACAGCACCATCAGATCGAGGCTCCCGCGCATCAGTTCGGGGTTGAATTTCGCCATCAGGGACTCCGGAGAAACGTCCGCCGGAAAACGCGGCCAATGAAACGGGCCAGATAGGTTGCGAGTCTATGTATAGCTACACGATATATTGGTGTCAAGCAAATTCTCCGGAATTTGCCGATCGGCTGGCACGTCTCGATTCCCCTTGCGTGGTGGTTGCGGATCGGGCACGATTGACGTACAAACGCAGAATGCCGCACCGGCTGATCACCGACCAGTCCCGCTTCAACGAGTTCTGCGAGCACATCCGCCAGGCTGGGGAGGTCGCGTTCGACACCGAATTCATCTCGGAGCATACGTACCGCCCCGAGTTGTGCCTCTTGCAGTTCGCCACGCGCGAGCGTTCCGCCGCCGTCGATCCGTTCGAAGTCCGCGATCTGTCGCCGTGGTGGAAGCTGATGGCCGGCCCCGACGTTACCGTTGTCGTGCATGGCGGCCGAGAAGAAGCGCGGTTCTGCCTGTGGAACGCCGGCGCTCGCCCCCAGAACCTCTTCGACGTGCAGATCGCCGAGGGGCTCCTGGGCCGCAGCTTTCCCCTCAATTACAACGCGATCGTCAGTCGCGTGCTGAACCTGCGCACGCACGGCAAGGAAACCCGCACCGACTGGCGCCGCCGGCCGCTGACCGATCGGCAGATCGCCTATGCCATCGAAGACGTCGAGCACCTGCTGCAGATCTACGCCCGGCAATCGCAGCTTCTGGCCGCGCGCGGCAGGACCTCGTGGGCGCAGTCCGAGTTCGACCGTTTCGTTTCTGACCTCGAGCAGGAGCCGAACCGCGAGAACTGGCGCCGTCTGCCGGGAAGCCAGAGCCTCTCGTCGCGCGAGCTGGCGATCGCCCGTGAACTTTTCGCCTGGCGCGAGCAGGAAGGGCTGCGCCGAGACAAGCCGGTCCGCAAGGTGCTCCGCGACGACTTGATCATCGAGCTGGCGCACCGCCAGCCCCGTGACGTCACCGATCTTCTCGCCACCCGCGACATGAACCGCTCGGATTACAAGCGCGCCGCCCCCGAGATGCTGGCGGCGATCGAGCGCGGCCTGGCGCTGCCTCGCGAGCAGTGCCCCGAGGTGAAGCGCTCGGAAAAGGAGCAGGATGAGCAGATTCTCGCGCAGCTTTTGGCGATCGCGCTGGCTAACCGCTGCGCGCAGGTCGAGGTCGCCATGGGGCTGGTGGGGACCACCGCCGACCTTCGGCACCTGGTCCGCCGGCAGGTGTACGGCGACAAAAGCGGCGGCACGCCGCGACTCATGCAGGGATGGCGGGAAGAGGTCTGCGGCGACCTGCTCACCGACGTCCTGGCCGGCAGGATCGCACTCCGCGTGGCGGATCCGCGTTCCGATCATCCGCTGGTGTTCGAGCGCAAGGCCGATGCGGAGTGATGGTGGCGCAGCAATCGGGCACGAGAGGGATGACTTCCGGAGACGTGGCCGATTAGAGGATCAGGGGAGTACGGCAGTACGGGCGTGGGCGTGTGGGAGTTCGATGCCGAATCGAGATTCAACGATCCTCCCTTTGCACTCTGCTGCTCCTTTACTCCCCCACTCCCATTCTTCCGTCCACAGCAGTCTTCCAGTAAGATGATCACGTGAAGTGGCGCTCCGTAACCACCTGCAGACCCCGCATCCCATGCCCGCTCCCAGAGTCATCGTCCTCCGCGCACCGGGAACGAATTGCGACGTCGAGACGGCCTACGCCTTCGAGCATTGCGGTGCGACTGCCGAGAGGGTCCACCTCTTTCGCGTCCTCGAGCGGCCCGAAATGCTCCGCGAGTTTCAGATTCTGTGTATTCCCGGCGGTTTCAGCTATGGAGACGACGTCGGTGCCGGGGTGATTTTCGGCGGACAACTCCGCTCGCGGCTTTCCGGCGCGCTTCGCGAATTCCTGATCGCCGACAAGCTGGCACTCGGAATCTGCAACGGCTTTCAGGTCCTCATGCGTTCGGGGGTCCTCCCCGGAGGAGCCGAACACTGGCCCCCGCGCGACGGGCAAAAACCCGAAGCGACCCTCACTTGGAACGACAACGGCCGCTACACGGCCCGTTGGGTGCGGCTGACATCCAAAGACAGCCGCAGCGTTTTTCTGAAGGGAATCGAGAACATCGAGCTTCCGGTAGCCCATGCCGAAGGGAAAATCGTCCCCCGTGACGAGTCGGTCATCGCCGGCTGGCGCGAGCGGCGGCAGATCGCCCTGTGCTATCGCCCCGAAGACAACCCCAACGGCTCGACCGCCGACATCGCCGCCCTCTGCGACCCGACCGGCAGGGTCCTGGGCCTCATGCCCCACCCCGAGCGTCACATTCACGCGACGCAGCATCCCCAGTGGACCCGCCGCCGTCTCGACACCGAGGAAGGTGTGGGAATGCAGCTCTTCCGCAATGCCGTCGAATACTTCGCGCGCTCGTAGTCCGGCCTTCAGGCGGTTTCTACCACGCAACCGGCGCGGTATGCTCCGCGTTCCCGCGCGGATCATGCGAACGAGAAAGCCCGAATTCCAGCGTGCCCCGCCTGAAGGCGGTACTATTGAACGGCCCGCCGATAATACTCATTCGCCGCCGACACTCCCGCGCCTCCCGGGCATTTGAAACCCTGATCTCCCACGCAGCGTTCCAGCGCTGCCAGAAGCAGCAGTACGTTCCGTGACGTGCTTGTTTCCCCCATGAGCCCGATCCGCCACGTCTTCCCCTTCATCGGTCCCAGCCCGCCGCCGATTTCGATCCCGAACTCATTGAGGAGCTGCTGCCGGACCTTCAGGTCATCCACCCCCGCGGGGATCAGCACGGCATTGAGCATCGGCAGTTGGATTCCCTCGGCCACCGCGT
>JBLMWR010000343.1:0-2771 GCA_050257335.1 Deltaproteobacteria bacterium
TGTCACTGACCGTGGCGGGCATTGACGTGGAGCTGAAAGCCGCGACTGTCCGGGCTCGCGCCGACGCCTCCGACAATCGCAGTTTCTATACGATTGAATTTCGCCGGGCCGGCGGCAGCAAGAAGGGCTATCTTTCGGAGCAGGAATTTGCGGTCTTACGCCTTCCGAATGCCGAATTCAAATCGGTTGACCGCAATGCCGACGGGATGATCGTCCTCGACGAGCTTTTGGCGTATGTTGAGCAGGAATCGACGTCATCTCAGAGCCGGATCGAGCTGACGGTTTCACACAACGGAAAGAGCGTTTTCGAGGTGCTTGACGCGAATCACGATCGCCGGCTCAGTCACCGCGAGCTGGCGGCCGCCTTCGAAAGCCTGCGGACGTTCGACCGCGACGGTGACGAGGCGATCACTGCAGTCGAGCTCGCCGGCCGCTTTCAGGGAATCCTGGAATTCGGGCGGCCGGTCCTGTTTCAACGCTCGACAGCGACGAATCGGGGCGACATGACGACCCCGATCGTCAATGCGCCCACCGCCGGTCCCGACTGGTTTCGCAAAATGGACCGCAATCGCGACGGCGATCTTTCACCGCGCGAATTTCTCGGCTCCCCGGCTCTCTTCAGAAAACTTGACGCCGATGGCGACGGCCTGGTTTCCGCTGCGGAGGCCGAACAGGCGGACGAAGTCGGCACACCCGCCGGCCGATAGCGTCGTGCGCCGCAGTTGCCTCAGTCTTCACAATGCCGGCTCGACGGCAGCCGGGTCACCGACGGCGATGGCGCCGCCGGAAATGACACGCGCAATCACGCCGAGTCGACCGCGGACGAGCTTCTTGTGTTTCCCCTGGATGCGCTCGAAGCGGTCGCAACCGGACCGCGGCACGACGACCTCGACAGTCGCCGAAAACCCGAGCCGCAGGCGGGTGCCGGCGGCAAGCGAATCGACGTCGATCCCCTCCACCACGATCTGCTCTCCCATCTCTCCCGGGCCGGTCTTGAATCCCTCGTGCTGCAGTTGGGCGAGCGTCGCGGCGGACATGATGTTGATCTGCCGGTTCCCCCCTTCGCCTTTCCGGTCGGCTTCGATACCGCGTTCGGCAATCAGAAGCGCGGCTGCCGCCGGCACGCGGTGGTAACGGTCAACCGGCCGCGGGTCGTCGGTCGGTGGCGAAAAGGCGATGCTGACGATGTGCGGCATGGTGCAATCCATCTGGGCGAGCGGCGGACGTCAGTCCCCTGGTGAGGTCAACGTCTTGGAGAATACTCGCAGTTTGCGTTGCTAAGGAGGGAAGACGTCGGTTTCATCGGCCCCGCGAAACGGCGTTCTGGCCTCCAACCCTTCCCACAGCGCGCTGCCGATGCGCACCAGAGTGGCGCCTTCTTCAATCGCGACTTCAAAGTCCCCTGTCATTCCCATCGAGAGATGTTCGAGCCGTACTCCAGTTCCTGCCGACCGGGATTGTAATTCATCCCGCAACCGGCGAAGCCCGGCAAACGCCGAGCGGGCGTTTTCCGGGTTGGGCGAGTAGGCCGCCATCGTCATCAGGCCTTCGATTTGCACGTTTTTAAGCTGCAGGATGTTCGGCCACGCGGCCAGCAGGTCCTCGGTCTGGAACCCGTGCTTTGCCGCTTCCCTGCTCAGGTTGACTTCCATCAGCACGCGCGGCCGCAGGGCCAGTTCGCCGGCGATGCGGTCGATGGTTTCCAGCAGGCGCAGGCTGTCGGCCGAATGAATCAAGGTCGTGAGAGGCAGGATGGATCGAACCTTGTTCCGCTGCAAAGGCCCGATCAGGTGCCAATGAACCGGGCTTTCAATCTGCTGCGCCCGCTGGACCAGTTGCTGGGGGCGGCTTTCGCCGAGTTCTATGACTCCCAGTCCAACGAGACAGCCTACCCAGTCGAGCTCGGCGTATTTGGTTACCGCCACAAGCGTCACCGACGCGGGATCGCGCCCCGTCCGCCGGCACACCGCCGCGATGCGCGCCTGCACGGCGCGGTAATTTTCGTCGATTTTTCGTTCGGTCGGCGTCATCGGACTTCACGGCACGGCCACGACGTAAATGTCGAAACCGCGGGCGCGGTTCGAGACGAACGCCAGTTTACCATCGGGGGTCCAGACGGGGAAATTGTCGAGACCCGGGTCGCGGGTGACGTTGAGGAGGGCTGTGCCGTCGGCGTTCATCACGTAAATCTCGAAGTTCCCATCGCGGTTCGACATAAAGGCGAGGCGTTTGCCGTCCGGAGAAAAGACGGGATAGTCATCCAGTCCGCGGCTTTCCGTCCGTCGCGTCACGTTGCCACCGTCGGCATCCATGAGGGCGACCTCGAAATCTCCCCAGCGGTTGGTTGCGAAAGCGATCGTTCTGCCGTCGGGAGACCAGGCGGGATGGGCGTCGAGCGCCGGATCGTTCGTCAGCCGCCGCCGAACCGGGCTGCCGACCTCAGCGACGTACAATTCCTGATTCCCCTCAAATGTCGATGAAAAGGCGATCCGCTTGCCGTCCGGCGACCAGGCCGGGTACTCCTCGTGGGAGAGTTTTCCCCGGTCGCCGGCAAACAGTGACGGTTCCGAGCCGTCGGCCCTGGCGATGTAGACGTCCAGGTTTCCCTGCGTCCCCGACTGCGGAACATGCGTAAACGCCAGCCGCGTCCCGTCCGGAGACCAGCAGGCATCGTATTGCGGCAGCTTGCCGGCGGTGATCGTTTTTTCATTACTCCCATCGGCCGCCATCACCACTAGCCCGATCTTCCCGCCGTGGTGCCGGGAGAAGAC
>JBLMWR010000344.1:0-3220 GCA_050257335.1 Deltaproteobacteria bacterium
GATGCCACCCCGCCAGTTGCGCGCGCGTCTGTTCCTGCATGATCTCGGCGCGGTCGTTTCCGAGGTAGTAGGCGAGGACCACCAGATCGGGCTCGAATCGCCGGCCGAGTTTTTCGTACAAATCGAGCTCGCGGATGGTGCTCGTCCCGACGCGGCCGACATTGACGACCTCGATCGCCCGCGGGGCTGACTCACCGGCTCCAGGGCGTTCACGCGTTCGCCCCGCTAGTTCTTCCTGAAGATACCCAGTCAGCAGATGCTCCTCGGCGACGCCGTACCCGGCCACGAACGAGTCCCCCAGCACGACGATGCGGAACGTCCCGGCGGGTTTCGAAAAGGGAACATCCGGACCGCGCAGCCCCAGCCGGTTGACGCGGAAGACGTAGTCGAACTCGTTGCTCCTGTGCCGCAGCGACGATTCCGGAACCAGCCGCAACAGATGCCGCTCGCGCGAGTTGGCGACCACCCCGACGAGAACGTCGGCGAGCTTCAGCGCGACCAGCCCCGTCAGCGCAGCCAACAGCAGGCGCGGTGCGAAGCGGCGGAGGGTTCGCGATTTCTGCGGGTCGGGCGAGGGCAACGCCGGTGTGCTTGTACTGGGAGCAGGTTCAGTCATGTCCAAATCCTTGCAGGGGATCGGTCCCGACCACCACCTTAACATGCCCCGGGCGAAATGCGGAGCGTCGGCGTTGTCGTCCTGCGTCGCCGAACGCCGCCTGAAAGTCAGGACTCCAGCGAGGGGCGCATGCTCGAATTGGGGGTGACGAACTGTTGGAGTGCCTCCTTCAGCCGGCGAGCGTCGCCGAAGGCGGGACTCCGACGAATCACCAGCCCCGCTTGAGATTTTCCAGGCAGCGGACTAGCATCCAAGGTGTTCTGCCGGCGACAGGATTCCCTGGAAAAGGCCGCCGGCGGCCGGGCGGCTAACTCAGTGGCTAGAGTGCTATCCTCACACGGTAGAAGTCACAGGTTCGAATCCTGTGCCGCCCACTTTTGACGAGAGTGCGAATCATTCCGCGTTCTCCGTCAGGATTTCCAGGCAGTGGTGGCAGGCATACACACGATCTCTCTGTTTGCCGGTCGTCTCCCGAACGATCGCCCCCCTCCGCGGTGCGTTGACGGCCTTCGACGCCGTCGGGTCCGCTGCCGTCGTGTGCTGATGTGGCAGGTCAGGCTCTCGCCCGACGCCGAGCGGGTTCGTGGTCCTTTCGGGGGGGAAGCGCATCGATGGTTCGCCTGAGCGTCAACGTCAACAAGGTCGCCACGCTGCGAAACTCGCGCGGGGGAAATGTCCCCGGCGTGCTGGAGGCGGTCCGCGTGTGCCTGGCCGCCGGGGCGCCGGGGATCACCGTGCATCCTCGCGCCGACCGCCGGCACATCACGCCCGAAGACGTCCGTGAAATCTCCGCCGAGTTGCACTCGCTGCGCCACCGGGTTGAATTCAATATTGAAGGAGATCCGCGGCCCGAACTCCTGGCGCTGGTGACCGAAGTTCGTCCGCACCAGTGCACGCTCGTGCCGGTGAAGCCGGGCGAGATCACGAGCCAGGCGGGGTGGTCGCCCGATACGTCTGCCGAGGAGATGCGGCGGATCGTCGGCGATCTGCGGTTGGCGGGAGTCCGCGTCAGCCTGTTCATCGATCCCGAAGTGGAAGCGGTGGAATGGGCCGCGCGCATGAACGCCGAACGCGTGGAACTCTACACCGAGCCGTATGCCCGCGCGTTCGAACAAGGAGGCTGGGCGCTGGAGCAGAGTTTCGAAAAATATGCGAAGGCGGCGGCGCGGGCGCACGCGCTCGACCTGGGAGTGAACGCCGGGCACGATCTCGACCTCGAGAACCTGGTCCTGTTCCGCACTCTGCCGCACCTGGATGAAGTTTCCATTGGCCATGCTCTCATCAGCCGCGCGCTGTTCGTGGGGTTCAGGGCGGTCGTGATGGAATACCTCGAGGTCCTCTCGGGATGACAAGCCTACGCGAGTTCTCCCCGCATTAGCAAGGGGGGCGGGTCAACAAGTGATTGCGGTAGGAATTGCAAATCGAAAAATGAATAATGTAAATTTCAAATTGAAAATCGGCGTGCTGCTTTTGTTATGGGCGGCGCCCGCCGGTCTGTCTGGCCAATTTGTCCGCGCCGGTGAAGCTGCTCCCCGCAAGACCGAGAACGTCGTCCTCATCACCTACGACGGCCTGCGCTGGCAGGAGGTCTTCAGCGGCTGCGACGAGACGCTGCTCAACCGAGAGCAGGGGGGCGGCGTGCGCGACGTCCCGGCCCTGAAGACCCGATTCTGGCGCGAGACTCCCGAAGAACGCCGGGCGGCGCTGTTCCCTTTTTTCTGGAAGACGATCGCCGCGCAGGGCCAGGTCTTCGGCGATCCCTCATGCAAGTGTCGCGCCCGCGTCACCAACGGCCGGAATTTTTCGTACCCGGGCTACAACGAGATTCTCAGCGGTTTTGGCGACGAGCGGATCGACTCGAACGGCAAAAAGAACAACCCCAACGTGACGGTGCTGGAATGGCTGCACGGCCGGCCGGGGTTCACCGGCCGGGTCGCCGCCTTCTGCTCGTGGGACGTCTTTCCCTGGATCATCAACGCCGAGCGCAGCCGGATTCCGGTGAACGCCGGATGGGCCGTGTTCGAGGCTGGCCCCGATCGGGTGCGCCTGGCGGCCCTGAACGACGCCGTCCGCGATTCGATGCGCGTCTGGGAGAACGTCCGCGATGACGGGCTGACCTTCCACGGCGCCGTCGAATATGTGAAAGCGAAAAAGCCGCGCGTCCTCTACGTCTCGTTCGGAGAGACCGACGACTGGGCGCATGAGGGGCGGTACGATCAGGTGCTCGGTTCCGCCCGGCGGACCGACGGCTTCATCGAGCGATTGTGGAACATGCTGCAGGCGATGCCGGAGTACGCCGGCAAGACGTCACTGGTGCTGACCACCGATCACGGCCGGGGCGACACGCGCGTGGAGTGGAAGAACCACGGGAAAGACACCCCCGGTTCCGACCAGATGTGGATCGCCGTGCTGGGGCCCGACACGGCACCGGAAGGCTGCCGCAGCGACCTCGACGTCACGCAAAGCCAGGTGGCGGCGACACTGGCGGCGCTCGTGGGCGAAGATTATCACGCCGCGGTGCCGCACTCGGGAGCGCCGCTGCCGGGAGTGGTGCGGGTAGCCGAACGACCGTAGCATGGGCTTCCAAGCCCGGGCGTCACTGCT
>JBLMWR010000345.1:0-3663 GCA_050257335.1 Deltaproteobacteria bacterium
CGCCCCGAGGGGATTGCCACGCTGTACTGCTTCCCGAGAACCAACGTGACAGGGATGTCGAATGTCTGCCGGGTCGCTGCCCGATTGTTCCCGCCTCGTGAACCTTCTGCCGCATCGATCGCGGTGGTGGCTCGAGCCTGAATTGGCGCTTCTCGTGGCGCTGGTCGTCGGCGCGTACTTCAGCCGCATGACGGCCCTGACGGTTCGTGGGGAGGAATCGCGGCGGGGGCTGATCGCCCGTGAGATGCTCGCCACCGGCGACTGGATCGTCCCCCGCTGCCAGGGGATCCCGCTTTTCAGCCGACCCCCGCTGCAGAACTGGCTGATCGCCCTGGTCGCGGTGATCCGCGGCGACGTGGACATCGTCGCCCTCCGTTTCCCCAGCGATTGCGCCGTCCTGCTCACCGTGATCCTGATCTACGGATACGCGCGGGCCTTCCTGACGCGACTCGGCGCGCTGACGGCGGGAGCCGCCTATGCCAGCATGGGACAGGTGGTGGAACTCGGCCGGACGGGAGAAACGGATGCCCTGTTCGCGCTGTTTGTGAGCGGATCGCTGCTGGTCTGGCATTTCTGCCAGGTTCGTGGGGAGTCTCCCTATAAGACCTGGTGCCTGGGGTACCTCCTGGCCGCCCTGGGGACCCTGACCAAAGGCCCGCAGGCGCCCGTCTATTTCGCGGGCGCGATCGCCGCGTACCTGCTTCTCACCCGTCAGTGGCGTTTCGCGTTTTCGCGGGCCCACGCGGCCGGAATCGGCGTGTTCGCTCTCGTCTACGGCGCCTGGCAGATTCCCTTTCTGCTGACAATGGGCCTGGAGGGGGCGGGAAAGATGTATGTCAACGACGTTGGACATCGCTTTCTCGGCGCGGACTGGCCTTTGTTTTTCAAACACCTGGCGGAGTATCCCTTCGAGATCCTGATCTGCGTGCTCCCCTGGTCGGGGTTGCTGATCGTCTGGTGCAATCGCCAGTTCCGCCGGACGCAGGGGCAGGCGCGGCACCACGCGCTCTTTCTGGCCCTCTGCCTGGCGATCGCCCTGCCGACCGTCTGGCTTCCGCCGGATTCCCGTCCCCGGTATCTGTTCTGCCTGTTTCCGTGCCTGGCGCTGCTGGTCGGAATCGCCGCCGACCGCGTGGCACGTACCAGAAGCACTGCCGCCTGGCGGATCGTCTGGCCAGTTTTCGTCCGCGCCAGCGCGCTGGCCATGGCGGGAATCGTGATCTTCGTCCTCGTCGTTTCTCTGGGAGATTTACAGACATGGCTCAAGCAGCCGCCGGCGTGGGCCCTGCCTTACGCCCAGGCAGGCCTTGCGATCGCGGCCCTGGCGTGGTGGTCTCCCGCGAGACACACACCCCTGCGCCGCCGCACCGCCGTGCTGGCCATTGCCGGGTTCGTCGCCGTGTCGCACGACACGATCGTCATCCACGCCTTCCAGGGCACGACGGTCGACACAGCGGGCGCGATCGCGGAGGTGAAGAAACACATTCCCGCGGGCGCGAAGCTGGTCAGCATCGGGCAGACGCATCATATCTTCGCGTACCTTTACCACGAGCATGTCTCCGCGATTCCTTTTCCGGAATCGCCGGCCGAGGCCGAAGATGTGGAATACTTCTGCTTCGACGCGCACCGTACGGCGGCCGACAAGCTGCCGTTCTCGTGGGAGCCCATCGGCGAGGTCAACTGCGACCGTCACCGTCTCCCCTACGTGCGCTGGCGCGTGGTCGTCGCCCGCCGCACCGACGCCGCCGCGATGGCGTCGAGGCGGCAATCTTCCGCGTCGGCCAACTGAGGTGCGTAGCACGGGCCGGGAAGCCCATGCTGCGGAGATGTCATTTCGGCCTCGCCAGATTCACCCGCACGATCTCTTTGTCGTTGCGGGCGAACACGCTCTGCATGGCAAACGCAGGATGCGACCAGATCGTCTTCCGTCCGGGGGCGTCGGTGGTCCGCGTCGGCTCCACGAGCTTCGCCCTGCTCAGCTCTTTGTAGCCGGCCGGTGACAGCTCGGCGATGATCAGCTCCCCCTGCTCGTTGTGGATGAAGAACCGGTCTTCGTGCGGAATGAGGAAAGCGTTCCACCAGCGGCCGTCGCCGGTCGCCTCCCGTGTCTCCCACAGCCGTTTCCCGGTCTTCGCGTCCAGGCATCGCAATTGGCCGTAGCTGCAGATGCCGTAGATGTGCGATTCGGTGACCCACGGCGTGGGCATGATCGAATGCAGCCCGTCGGTTCGCTCGGGCTGCTCGCTGTTGCTTTTTCCCTGCCAGACGATTCTGGCCGACTTCCCCCCCGGGCCGACTTCGATCATCCGCGGGCCGTTATAGAAAGAGGTCAGAAACAGGCGATTCCCGATCTGCCGCGGCGCGGGGATGCACAACCCGGCTTTCACCTGAAACGGAATTTCCCAATAGACCTCGCCACTGGCGGGATTGAGGGACGAGACGGCATGGGGATGCCAGACGATCACCTGCGGCGTCCCGTCGAAGGTGAACAGCATCGGAGGGCAATACCCCGGTTCGGAATCGCTGAGGGCGCGCCACAGCTCTTTTCCGGTCGCCTTGTCGAAGCTGACGACCAGCGACTGGTCTTCGCCTCCCACGAGCGTGATGAGCTGGTTTCCCTCGACCAGTGGCGAGGCCACCATCCCCCATTGCGGAATCCGCGTCTGGAAATCGTCCACGAAGTTTTTCTGCCAGACGACCTTGCCGCTGTCGGCCTCGAAACAGAACATGTCCCCCATGGCGCCGATCGTGTACACCTTGCCGCCGTCGATCACCGGCGTCATCCGCGGGCCGGCGTCGTAGGCGACGGTGTACTGCACCCGGTAGGGATGCTTCCACAGGATCTTCCCGTCGGCGGCGTCCAGGCAGAGCACCCGCTCGACCCCTTCCGACCGCACCCGGTCCATCACGTACACCTTGCCGCTTGCGACCGCCGGCCCGGCATACCCCTCCCCGATCGGCGTCGCCCAGACGCGCGGCAGGAGCCCCTTCGTCGGCAGCGTCACGACGATGCCCGTCTCGCGCCACACAATGTCGCGCTTCGGCCCGCCCCACTGCGGCCAGTCGTCGGCCCGCAGCGGAGCCATCGTGCAGAGTGCCAGCACGAGCGAGACGACGACGCGCTGCGCGGTTCGCCGTGAAGAATTGACAGAGCCTGATGGAATGCGACTCGGCTCCAGGCACATTTCCCCCCCTTCGCAAGGGGGGGGCAGGGGGGGGCGCGTGGCGCTCTTTTGGGACGGGACCTCGCACGAGATGCCGTCAGCGACCTGATTCATCGCGGGACTGAGAAAATAATTTCCGTGCATTAAAGCTCCTGTCTTCGTCATTGGGCATTTGTCAGTTGTCAGTGGCCGCGGATTGTCAAATATCTTCGACCCGAATCCATTTCTTGACGTGCGGCATTTCGTGCCGTTCGAGGCGGTCGAGCAGTTCGCCGGGCGACCCGGCGGAGACGATCAGGTCACGATGTTTCGCCTTGATGAATCCCTCGGCGATGGCGTGCTCGAAGAAACCAGCCAGCCGGTCGTAGAAGCCGCCGACATTGAGCAGTCCGATCGGCTTGGCGTGAATTCCCAGTTGAGCCCAGGTGATGATTTCGAGCAGTTCTTCGAACGTCCCGTACCCGCCGGGGAGCGCCACGAACGCGTCGGACAGCTCCTC
>JBLMWR010000346.1:0-9000 GCA_050257335.1 Deltaproteobacteria bacterium
GATATCCTTTCAGCTCGTCGATCGCCAGCTCGATCGGGCGCAGGCGACCATCCTCTTCGGGGGTCGGCAAAGGGACCGGCTCGGGACGCGGCTCGTCGCCAGCCGCCGCGGTCGCCGGCGCCGCGGCGACGGGCGGCGGCGGTTCGGCGATGTTCAGTTTGTGCCGTTCCTTGTGCAGCCTTTCTTCCAGCATCCGCAGATGCTCCATCCCGCGGCCGATCTCCCCCTTGCGGAGCAGAGCGATGCCGACGTACCGCAGACGCTTGACCTGTTCGGCGGAAACATCGGTCGGTTCGAGATACGGGGTTTCCGCAAGGGCCAGCAGCTCGTCCCACAATTCGTAGCGGGCGAGTTCTTCGAAGAGACGCTGCCGCCCCAGGTGAGCGCTGCCGCCGGAAAGGGTGTTGTAGCGGGGGTGGCGGGGGATTTCGACCATATTGCGCGCGAGACGGACGGCGTCGTGCACGCGCCCGACGTGGCCGAGGTCGCGAATCAGCCATTCGTTGTTGTGGGCGTAGTTATGAATCTGGTCGGGAAGCACGTGGTCGCGGATCATGTAGGCGTGATCGACGCGCGCCGAAGCTTCCTGCTGCCAGGCCGCGTCACCGTAACGCTTCAGGTCGGAAAAGATATGCCCCGACATGTGCCACATGTGGGCGATCGACGGCGCAGCCTGCCCGCACCGGGCGGCCGAATCGACCGCGTTCTCGGGACGCTCGTCGTCCCACAGATGAATGCGGTAGTGGTGACAGGGGTGCAGGGGCTCGACGGCCAGCACTTCCTTCAGCAGCGCATCGACCGCCAGATGGCTGGCGATGGGGGTGCCGTGGCTGCGGTTGAGCCAGAGCTGCAGCCCCAGCAATGCTTTGGCCTCGAGATCGGCGGGATTCTTGTAAATGATGCGCTCGAGGGCCTTGGCGTAGGCCTCGTACCGCTCCTTGTCCTTTTTTCCTTCGGTCTTGTGGAAGGCGTCCAGAGCATCGACGTACATCGACTCGCGTTCGGTGATTCCGGCCTTGCGCTTGACGGCCTCGGCCACGAACCCCTTCGCCCGCTTGCCGTTGTTGGTGTTGGCGAGCGCCATCCCCCAGTAGGCCATGGCGCAATTGGGATCGAGCGCGGCGGCCTGGCGGAACGAGCGCTCCGCTTCGAAATACCAGAAGCCGTGCAACTGGCCGACTCCCTGATTGATAAACTTCTGGGCTTCGGGACTGGACGTCGACACGGGGAAATGGACAGGCCCTGTGTTTCCCATCAGATAGGCGCGCTGCCGGGGCCCCTCGTTGAACGCCTCTCCGTGCCAGGAATGGCCTGCGGCGGGGGGCGGAGGGGACGGCTGGCCCGCCGGTTCGGCGGCGTTGACCGCCCCGGCGCCGAGGGCCGTCAACCACAGGCAAACGCGCCGGGCCAGGAAAGTCGAAAGCCTGTCGTTCATCGGGATTCTCCCGGGATCACTCATCGGCAAATTCGCCGGCCCGCTTCTTTGACGCCGGCGCCACACCACGGTCTGTTCAATTTGTTTTACCCTCAGAACGGGGGAAAGTAAAACACTTTCGCCGGTCGGTCCCGCGGACCGGGGACGGGACCGAAAGCAAGGGGACGAAAAATCTTGTGCCAGCGGACGTTTTTCTGTTGCGTCGAAACGCAACTGATGTTCACATAGACGTAAGATCGGGTATGATAGTTCGTGTAAAAAGGGGAGGCACGCCCGCCGCAGAAGTTTCTCCCTGCGACCCGCTCTCTTCCCCACTCGTTCGCGCTTGCACGCATCGGATTCTTCGCCGGTGAAGGCCGATTGGTTTCAGGGCTCAGATGGAATGGAGAGGTGGCTTATGCGACAGATTCGTTCCCGGTCGGGTCGCCATGTGGGATTCACGCTGATCGAAATGCTGGTGGTCATGACGATCATCGCCATTCTCGTGTCGCTGCTGCTGCCGGCGGTCCAGCAGGCGCGCGAGGCCGCCCGCAAGTCGCAATGTGCGAACAACCTGAAGCAGATCGGGCTGGCGCTGATGAACTACGAGAGCACGAACAAGTGTTTTCCGCCCGGGCAGGTCAACATGCTGTACAGCGCCAACAGCTCGTTCGGCCCCACGGGCTTTCGCTGGGTCTGGCCGTTCGAAGCGACCACCTCCGGCTACGGTTTTGCCGGCGGGGTGGGATCGATCGGCGGCGCCCCGGGCATCGTGTCGCAGCAGGGCCCGGGAGCGGGGCTGCACGGTTCGAGCTGGATGCTGTTTCTGCTCCCCTACATCGACAAGGACACCACCTACAAGATGTGGAATTTCAATTACAACGTCTGGTACAACGGGGCGTTCCAGTTTCCCACGATCATTGACGCGGGGACCGGGCCGCAGACGTTCTATCCGGCCCAGACGGAAATCGCCACCTTCTACTGTCCTTCGCGGCGCACTTCGATGGACGTGCGGACAAAAACCAACAACTGCTTCCGCGTTGATCTGAACTGGACGGGAGGGGGCAATGACTACGGCGGCTGCGGCGGTTCGGGAGTGCTCTTTAACGATCTCGACAACCGCGCCACCTACGACCTGCTTCCGGCGCAGATCGCCAATTATCCCACCACTTCGCTGTTGCCTGCGGGGATTCACCGCGGCGTTTTTTATGTGAACAGCAACACCAAAATCGCCGACATCACCGACGGGCCGTCACAGGTCATCATGGTCGGAGAAGTCATGCGATTGAACGGCTTCATGCAGCAGAACGTGCTCAATCCGCTGATTCAGAGCAGCGACGGCTGGGCCTGGGGGGGGGCGGCGACGCTCTTCAGTTGCCGCTTCGGCATCAACAAGGGCGTTCATTATGACAATCCCGGGAGCAGCCATCCGGGTGGGACCGCCCAATTTCTCTTTTGTGACGGCAGCGTCCACCCGCTCAGTCAGCAGATCAACCTGACCGTCTTCCAGAACCTGGGGAATGTCTCCAATGGGGTCCCTGTTCCCACGGTTGATTTTTAGGGCCTGGACGAGCCAAGCATAATGATCCGGTATCAGTGCGCGGAATGCGGGGCGGCGCTGAACATCAAAGATGAACTGGCCGGCACTCAGGGGCATTGCCCTCGCTGCCAGGTCGAGTTCACCGTTCCCGCCGCCGAGGGAACTCCGGTTGCCGAAAAAGAACCGGCGGCCGTAGCGGGCGAGGCTCCCGCCAAAGAACGCGAACGCGCCGCGGGCGGGCTCAGCGATGACGATATCGGCGCCATCCTCGCGGCCCCGGGCCCCTCCTCCTCCACAGCCGCGCCGGGCACGCCGGGATACGGCTTCGATGACGAGGAAGAGGAATCCGACGACGAGCCGCGCAAAAAGCGGCGCGAGCCGCAGCTCGAAGACACCTCCGAAGACGACGAGGCCGACCACGAAGAAAGCGACGAGGCCGCCCGCCGCCCGAAGAAGAAGGGCAAACCGCCGGCCAGGGCAGCCGCGAAAACCGACTCGGCGGAATCGGCCTCCATCGCCAAAAGCCTGATGGCCCGCGGCGAACATGCTGTCGTGCGCGAAGAAAAGAAGGGGGGGCGGCCGTTCGGCGGGACCGAGGGGCGCGGCGAAGAGCGCCCGGATTACACGGCCAGAGACATCGTGAAGTACTTTGCGGCGATCGGCTGGCCGGCCGTCGCGGGATTGGTGGTGCTCGTCGGGTTGTGTTTCGGAATTTATAAATGGCTCTCTCCGGGCGTGAATTTGCCGCCTCTGGCCGAGGTCTCGGGAACGGTCACACTCGACGGCAAGCCGCTTGAAAAGGCGGTCGTGGAGTTCCGGCCGACGACCGACGGTCCCAGTCCCAATCTGAATCTGGCCACCTCGTTCGGAATTACGGATCAGGACGGAAAATACTCTCTGACTTACCTGGTGATTGACGAGAAGCGGATTCCGGGGGCCGTGATTGGCAAACATCTGGTTGTGATCCGGGCCACCGACAAGAGGGAAACGATCTCCTGCCCCCGCACTACACCAACACCTCCACGACCGTCCTCAAGAAGGAAGTCGTCAAAGGAGGACCTCCGATCGACTTCGCGCTCTCGTCGTCCCAGGAACCTCCGCCGCAGTAGGCCGCGCGGCCGCTTTTACGAACAGCGGTGCGTCCCTTACCTGCTGCGCGGGTCGAGGCGTTTGCAGACCCCCCTTCCAGGCGGTTGGCAAGATGGGCCGTCTGTAGCGGTCGGAACGGCCCCAGGCACGGCCTCGTCCGGGAAATCATCCCGTACAACCGGCGCAATCGTCAAAACGCAGACGATCATCGAGTCCGACATTCCGCTTTTCCGATACCGTCAACGGGAGAACCCGCACAGGCGTTCTCAAAGCGAAATCCGTTGCAAACGATCTTATCGGGACGCGGAACGATGTCCAGGTTTCTTCTGCCGTTGATCGTACTCGGTCTGTTTTCGGGCTGCTGCTGCTGCACGTGCTGCGCGCCGTCCAACGGCAAAAAGCCCCCCTTGAACTGCATGGGCCTCCCCTACGACGGCGCCGGTTCTCCCTGCTACCGGCCGCCGGGACCGTTCTGGTGCTGTCTGCCCGGACCCTGCAGCACCTGTCGCGATCCGTGGGTTCAGTATTACGACACCAGCCGCTATGCCGATTGCATCGGCCGGCACGTGTGCAACGACTGCGACCTCAAAGAGGGCATCATCGGTTATCCCCCTCCGGAACCGCAACAGCCGGCCGGCATTCCCGCGCCGGCCATGCCGCACCAGTCGGCAGTTGACGATGAAGATGATGAATAGGGCGCGGCCTCGCAAAGCCATCCTTGCTCGCCCTTCCGGTATCTCCCATAATGAGTCGGCGGCCGGCGAGCCGCGCTGTTCGTCTCATTCGGGGAGCCGCCGTCGATGGATGCCAGTTACAGGATCGAGGACACCAGCCAGATCATTTCTCCGGCGCTCGTGGTCTATCGCGAGCTGCTGGAAGCGAACCTGGCTTCGATGATCGCCATCGCCGGACGGCCTGACCGCCTGCGTCCGCACTGCAAGACGCACAAAATGCCGCAGGTGACGAAGCTGGAGCTGTCGCGCGGCATCATGAAGCACAAATGCGCGACGTTTGCCGAAGCCGAGATGCTGGCCGAGGCCGGCGCGCCCGATATCTTTCTGTCGTACAATCTGGTCGGTCCGAACATCCGCCGCGCCGTCGCGTTCCGCAGGAAATTTCCGCGCGTTTCGTTCCAGGTTCAGGCCGATCACCCGGGGCCGACCGCCGAATTGGGACGGGCCATGTCGTCGGCGGGGCTGTCGGTCGACGTGCTGCTCGATCTGGACGTGGGCCAGCATCGCACGGGCATTCCGGTCGGACCGCAGGCGAAGGAATTGTACCAGGCGATCGCCGGCACGCCGGGCCTCCGCGCGGGGGGCTTTCACGTCTACGACGGGCACCAGCACCAGAAATCGCGCGAAGAACGTGCCGCCGCGGTCAATGCCGAATGGGACAAAGTCGCAGCCTTCCGCGATGAACTCGAGCGGGCCGGGCTGGTGGTGCCGCGCATTGTCTGCGGCGGGACCGGCTCGTTCCCCATTTACGCGGCGAAGACCGACAAGGCGATCGAGCTGAGCCCGGGAACGTGCGTCTTCAACGACGCCGGTTACAGCGAGGCTTTTCCCGACCTGGTCTTCAAGCCGGCGATCGCGATTCTGACGCGGGTCATCAGCCGCCCCGCCGCCGATCGGATCACGCTCGATCTGGGGTACAAGGCGGTGGCTTCCGATCCCCCCGCCGGCAAACGCCTGGTCCTGCCCGACCTGCCCGATGCCGAGCAGGTGCTGCAGAATGAGGAACATCTCGTGGTCCGCACCGCCCGGGCCGGGGAGTTCCGGCCGGGCGATGAGTTGTACGCCATTCCGCGGCACATCTGCCCGTCGGTGGCGCTGCACAAGCAGGTGTACGTCGTGGCCGGGGGCAAACTGGTCGACCGCTGGGACGTGGTGGCCCGCGACCGGTGGCTGACGATTTGACGACGCTGTGCGTTGTCGTTTCCGTCGGGATCCATACCAATGACGCATTGGAAACCGGCGGTTGAGCTTCGGGATTCGCGTTCACATTTTTTCATGGGTCGCTTTGCGTAATGCCTGTCACCGATCGACTTTCCACGGGAATCCCCGGACTTGACGACCTTCTCGGCGGCGGAATTCTTCCCGGGACCCTCGCCGTCATTGCCGGGGCAACCGGCATCGGAAAGACGCAGTTGGGACTGCAATTTGCCGATCGGGGGTCGCGGCAGGAAGGGGAGCGCGGGATCATTTTCGACATGAGCTCGCGGGGCGATTCCCAGAACCAGGAGGAATACGCCCGGCGCCTCTTCGATTGGAAGATGACGCAGCAGCCGGGAAACGAGGCGGTCGATCCCGCCCGGGTCTGGGACCGCGCTCTGGCCCGCCGCGACTCGCTCCACATCTTCGAGCGCACCGGGCGGCGCGTCACCCGCAACGACCTGGAATACGACGACTGGAAAGCGTGGAAGCTGGAGCTCGTCAAGAAACTGCAACTGGCGATCTGGTTCTTCTATGGTAATTTCGTGCATGGCGTGCGGCGGTGCGTCATCGACGGCGTCGAGCCGACCGACAGGCCCGGCGAATCGTTCCAGTTCGACCTGTTCGAGTACATTTATCACCAGATTCTGCACAAAGATGCCGATTGGGTGGCCCGCGACCTGTTCCGCGAACACTTTCGCGCGCATGCCGATGAGGTGCTCGGGCATCTCTACGACCACAACCGGATCGGCTGCGTGCTGCTCTACACGACACGCGAGGTCATGCTCGACGATCTGCTGGGGCGGCCGCTCGACAGCGGCGACGTCCTCTCCAACGCCAATACGATCATCCTCTTGGGCAAGACCCGCGACGGCTCGCGGATGGGACGGGCCCTGCACGTCGCCAAGCACCGCGGCAGCGCCTGCGACGATTCCATCGTCCCCTTCGAAGTGACGGACCGCGGCTTGCAGCTCAAACAGTAGTCCTCGGAAGTGCTGTCGATTCCGGCGGACGCAAAATCGGAAACCGCAGATGTCGTGGATACGCGCGGATAACAAGGACTCACGCAAAGACGCAAAGGAAACAAATAAACGCGTCTCTCCATAAAACTGGCGGTCCCTTCAAGACTGATGGTAAATGGAATTCTTTGCGCCTTTGCGTGATGATTTCTTCGGGCGTCGATTTGCGGTCTGCCCTTCGACATCGGCAATGGAGAAACTCATGAACATGGCCCAGGTTGCATGGCGCGGCATCGCGCTGGCGGCTGCGTTAATGGGCCTGGCCTTCCTTCATCCTTTCGAATGCCGCGCCGAGAACGACGTCACGTACGAACGCGGCGTCGCCGCCGCCGACCATGCGGCCGCAAGTCAGGCCGGGGTGGAGATCCTCCAGCGCGGGGGGAACGTCGTCGATGCGGCGGTCGCAACCGGCTTCGCGCTGTCGGTGGTGCGCCCGGCTTCCAGCGGGATCGGCGGAGGCGGATTCATGGTCATCTGGGACGCCGAAAAGAAACGGGGAATCGCCCTCGATTACCGCGAGCGGGCCCCCGCCCGCGCCTCGCGCGACATGTACGTCGACCTCGGCGATCCAAAGAAGGTTCGCCCGGATGCCAGCGAACACGGCCATCTGGCGGTCGCCGTCCCGGCCCATGTGGCCGGGCTCTGTTTTGCCCTTCGCGAATACGGCACGCTCGATCTGAAAACGGTCCTGGCGCCGGCCCTGCGTCTGTGCCGCGAAGGTGTTCCCGTCGATCAGCACGACCTGGCCGTTCAAAATGAAGTGATAAAAGATTTCGCTGACCATCCGGAGTATCGCGAAAAGTTCGCAACCCTCTATCGGCTCTATGTCAATGACGGAAAGCCGTGGAAGCACGGGGACCGGTTTCGTTCCCCGCTGGCGCGAGTCCTCGAGTTGATTGCCGAGAAAGGGGCCGATGGCTTCTATCGCGGCGAAGTGGCCGAGTCGATCGCCGCCGAAATGCGGCGGGGAAGCGGGCTGATCACCCTCGAAGACCTCGCGGCGATGAAGCCGGCGGTCCGCGAGCCTCTCACGGGAAGATTCGGGCGATACACGATTCTGGCGATGCCGCCCCCCTCCAGCGGGGGAGTCGCGCTCCTGGAAACCTTCAATGTCCTGTCGGCGGTCGAGGCCCGGCACCCGGGGGCCGGTCTGAGCAAACTCTCTCACAACTCGCCGCTCTATCTGCATCTTCTTGCCGAGTCGTTCAAGCACGCGTTTGCCGACCGGGCTGCGTATCTCGGCGACGCCGACTTCGCCAAAGTTCCCGTCGCGCGGCTGACGAGCCGCGATTACGCCCGCGAATCAGCGCGGCGGATCGACCTCGCGCGGACGCAGCGGCCGGAAGCGTATGGCCGGTTGGCGACGCCGGACGACGGCGGGACGAGCCATTTCTCGATTCTCGACGCCAGAGGCAACGCCGTGGCCTGTACGGAAACGATCAACACGCACTTCGGCAGCTACGTGGTGGAACCGAAATTCGCGATCGTGCTCAACAATGAAATGGACGATTTCACGTCGCTCCCGGGGGTTCCCAATGCGTTCGGGTTGATTCAGAGCGAGGCCAACGCGATCGAGCCCGGCAAGCGTCCGCTGTCGAGCATGACCCCCACGATCCTGGTGCGCGAGGGCCGGGCCGAATTCGTCGTGGGGGCTTCCGGCGGGCCGCGGATCATCACCGCGACGGCGCAGGTGCTGCTGAACATGGTCCGGTTCGACATGACGCCGCGCGCGGTGGTCGACGCCCCCCGGATTCATCACCAGTGGGCGCCCGACGAACTCGAAGTGGAAGCGAACTTTATGGCGACCCCGGAGCTGAAAGAAATGCGGCACGCGCTTCGAGTCCATCGCGACGGAGCCGTCGTCCAGGCTGCGTCCCGGGACGGTACCGGCCGCCTTCGCGCAGCCAGCGACCACCGCAAAGCGGGTCGTGCGGCGGGATTTTGAGCGCCGAGTTCGGCACAGTGGAAATTGGCGACGAAGCAGCACGCATTTCCTTCCGCGGTCAG
>JBLMWR010000347.1:0-7813 GCA_050257335.1 Deltaproteobacteria bacterium
TCATCCCCCACGCTCTGGCGAGCGTGGCTACCCGAAAATCAAGGTTTGACAAAGCACCAGGCGAAAAGCATCCAGATCGACCGAAAAGGGAGAGCGACTCCCCGCATCGCTTCGGGGCGGCGCGCACGGAAAGAGGGACGTTGACATGGCAGTAAAGACACAGTCGGCGCCTCAACCGGCTCCCAGTGCGACCGCGGGCGGGCGGAAGCCGAAGCGGCCGGACAATACGCGGGAGACGATCGAATCGATCGTCGTGGCCTTCGTGCTGGCGTTTCTGTTTCGTACCTTCGAGGCTGAGGCCTTCGTGATCCCTACCGGATCGATGGCCCCGACGCTCTACGGCCAGCAGCGCGACGTGTACTGCGCCAAATGCGGGACGCGGTTTGCCGTGGGAGTCAGCTCGGTCCCCAGCCACGACGCCGAAGTCCGCGACGGGATGCTCGTCCACGGCTACCGTTCGCATTTCGCCGTCTGTCCGAACGCCAACTGCCGCTATCCGAATGACGTGCTGACGCACGAGATGTTCGCCGGCGACCGCATTCTGGTGAACAAATTTCCGTACGAATTCGGCGAACCGCAGCGGTGGGACGTCGTGGTCTTCAAGTTCCCCGAACAGGCAAAAACGAACTACATCAAGCGGCTGGCGGGGCTGCCGGGCGAGAGGCTGATCGTTGAGGGGGGGGACATCAAGGTCTGCCCCCTCGATGCGGGGCCGGAGGGCGTGTACCACGTGGCCCGCAAGTCCCCGGAGAAGCAGCGGACGCTGCAATTGCCGGTGCACGACAACGACCGGCCGGCGCGCGAGCTGCTGGCGGCCGGCTGGCCCGAAAGCTGGGACAACGAAGAGACGACCGCCTGGCAAGCGGATCCGAAGGCCCGCTCCTTCCAGATCGATGCGAATGCGGGAGATCCCGAGACGTGGCACTGGCTGCGGTACACGCATTACGTGCCGACCGGGGCCGACTGGACGGAAGCCCAGTCCGCAGCGTCCCTCGCCGGGCGGGCGAAGCCCCAGTGGATCAAGGACTTCTACGCCTATAACGGCCGCATCGCGGTGTTTGAAGCGGCCGCCAAGGTCGCCCGCGGCGAACTTCCCGACCCGGCGCCCGACTCGGGCGAACAGTGGGTCGGCGACCTGACGCTCAACTGCTCGGTTGAAGTTCTTTCCGCCGACGGGGAACTGCGATTCGAGCTTGTCGAGGGATGGCGCCGCTACCAGTGCCAGATCGATTTGAAAAGCGGCCGCGGGAACTTTGCATTTCTCCACGAGCAGGACCGCGGTGAAGGTGAACCGGCGCCGGCGGGTGAAGCCTTCGAAACCGGCATGAACCGGGCCGGCAAGTTCGACCTCAGTTTCTGCAACGTGGACGACCGGCTTTGCCTGTGGATCGACGGAAGGCTCGTCAAGTCGCTCGAGTTCGACGAAGGCTCGAAATTCGAGCCGCAGTTCCCGCCGGTCGATCCCACCGAGCGCGACAAGACTCCGGTGGGGATCGCGGCCCGCGGGGCCGCGGTCCGCGTCGCACACCTGCATCTCGAACGCGACATTTTTTACCGCAACGAGTCCTCACTCGGGCACTTCGATCGCACCAGTCCCTACATCCTCAACGACTACGACGACGACCAGAACGACGAGTTCCTGATGCTCGGCGACAACAGCCCGCGGAGCAACGACAGCCGCTTGTGGCAGTCGACCAGCGTCGTTCCGCGGCGCCTGTTGATCGGCAAGGCGTTCTATGTTTACTGGCCGCACGGCGTGCCCTTCCTGAACGGGGGCCGCGGGTTTCCCCTCGACAGCTACGAGGAACCCCCGCCGCGCGGCGAAGGAGAGCCATACCCTCCCGTGCCGAAGTTCAGTATTCCGTTCTATCCGCAGATCGGCCGCATGCACCGGATTCGCTGAATCATGACGACCGTCTCATGACGAATCCCGGTTCACGATTCAGAGGCAATTGAAAAGTCCGCCGCGCCGAGCGAGCCCCCCCGACCCCCCCTTATGAAGGGGGGGAAATCTTATTGCCGCGTGTTTCACGTTATGGAGGACGTGCCCCATGCCCCGATTGCAGTGTGCGGGATTGAAAAAGGTTTATGGCGGGCGGACCGTCGTCAACGACGTCGGCTTTCATGTCGAACGGGGAGAGATCGTCGGGCTCCTGGGCCCCAACGGGGCCGGCAAGACGACGTCGTTTCGCATGACCTGCGGCATGATCACCCCCACCGCCGGCAAGGTGCTGCTGGACGACACCGACGTCACCGACTGGCCCATGTACAAGCGGGCCCGGCAGGGAATGGGTTATCTGGCCCAGGAATCGAGCGTGTTCGTCAAGCTGACGGTCGAGCAGAACATTCTGGCGATTCTCGAAATGCTGCACGTCGGCCGCCGCGAGCGCAAGGTCCTCACCGCCGAGCTGCTGGAGCAGTTCGGCTTGACGAAGCTGACGAAATCGATCGCGTCGACGCTTTCGGGGGGGGAACGCCGACGGCTCGAAATCGCCCGCTGCCTGGCGAGCAATCCGACGCTGATCCTCCTCGACGAGCCCTTCACGGGGATCGATCCGGTGACGATCCAGGGGATTCAGGAGATCATCAAGGACCTGAAAAGACGGGGGATCGGAATACTGCTCACCGACCATCGCGAAATGGAGACCTTGACCATTACCGATCGGAATTACATTATCTGCGAGGGGCGGGTGCTGGTTTCGGGCGATTCGAAGACTGTGTTAAGTAACGAAGAGGCACAGAGGGCGTATTTTGGGAAAAGGTCGTATCACGCGCAGGGAATGCTGGGAGGGGAGCCGCTTGTCGCGTAACCTGCGGCCTCGTATCGTGATATGAATTTTTCGGGGGGCCGCCCCACGCCACGGATTCCGCGCCGTCCAGCTTTCGGGGAGAGAGATCGGAACGGGAATCGGGGAAGTCTGGGGGATTCGCCTCAACCCGATCTTGACCTTGGATTTACTGCTGCTTAGAATCAATAAGTGTCTGGTGTTGATCGCCAGCCGTACGGGAATGGAGCGTACACGGGGGTGTGCCGGATCGGACGAGATCGCCCCCCGTCTCGCAACGCGAAGTTCCCCGAACAGATGGAGAACATTCGGCAATGTTGGTTCTTTCGCGCAAGAAGAACGAAAGCATCGTGATCGACGACACGATCATCGTCACGGTGGTGGAGATTCGGGGGGACAAGGTGCGCCTGGGCATCCAGGCCCCGAAGGAAGTCCCGGTCCACCGCAGTGAGGTGCATGCGGCCATTCAAAACGAGCAGCAGTTGCGGCAGGAACCCCCCGCGGTTCCGTCGGCGGAAGAAAAGTGAATGGCGTCGCGGGCGTCGGTTCGGTGCGGTTGTTTCTCTCGTATGGACTCTCGAGGAGGTTGACTCGCAGTTTCGACAAGCGACTTGCGTGAGACGAAGTCGTTCTGCAACGAGTCCGGCCGGCCCAGTCCATGTGATCCTGTGCGGTTGCTGTTCAATTCCCGCCGCACGAAGTCTATAATCGGCATTTTGACCTTTGCCGCGCCCCACTCTTTCTGACGGATCGACCTGTTGATGACGTTGGCGCAAGTCTTCGAGGGGCAGTTTCGCGGCGACATTCGCTTTCGGGGCGCCGCTTATCTGAAGGCCGAGCGGGTGTCGATCACGCGCGTGACGCCCGAAAGCGTGTTCGCCGTCGTGCAGGACGGGACCGACTACCAGACGCACCTGACGCGCGAAGGGAACGAGCTGCGGATGCACTGCGCGTGCGCGCAGGGGGACCGTCCGGCGACGCCCTGCAAGCACCTGTGGGCGACGATTCTGGCGGTGGACGCGGGGGGGCTGGTTTCCGGAACGGTCCGCCCCGGGCACATTCCGCCTTTCGCCGCCGAGACGGGCAGTCCCTCCCCCGCCGACGACTACTGGGAACAGGACTCTCACCGCGACGTCTACACCCCGCCCGGCGTGGCCCGGGCGACCCGCGCGGCCGCCGTTCTGGCGCCGTTCGCGACGGGATGGAAATCGCAACTGCAGAAGTTGAGCGAAGAGATGCACGTCGAGGCGACCACGGTTTCGGCCGCCGCCCGCGAGCGCGAAATCTTCTATGAAATCGACGTGTCCCAGGGGCGCGAGAAGCAGCAGCTTGTGGTTCAGATTTCGCAGCGGCAGCGCCGCTCGAACGGCCAGTGGGGCAAACGCAAGCCGCTCAAACTGCGGCCCGGCGATCTGGATGAGATCGACCACGACGACGACCGCCGGATCCTGGCGTACCTGGCCGGCGGCGCCCCCGAGCGCACAAGCTGGGTCGCCCAGCAGGCCGACCCCCAGTCCGGGGCGCACCGGTACTGCCTCTCGAGCAGCCTGGCCGAGGTGCTCCTCCCCCTCATGTGCGCCACCGGCCGCTGCGTGGTTCTGGGCGACGACTCCGAAAAAGCGCGCCCCCTCGAATGGGACGACGGTCCCCCCTGGGAACTGTCGGTCGAGGTCGAGCGGAATGAGGCCGGCGACCAGTGGCGGCTCGAAGGCCGCCTCCGCCGCGATGGCGAGTCGCTCGCGCTTCCCGATGCAACGCTCGCGTTGCCGGGTGGCCTGGTCGTTATGCGGCACCGGGTGGCGCGGCTGCAGGATTTCGGCGCCTTTGGATGGGCCGACCTGCTGCGCACCGAAGGGGCCCTCGAAGTTCCCGTGGAGGAGGGGCACGAGCTGGTCGACCGGCTGCTCGACATGCCGCAGCTTCCCCGCCTGGAACTCCCTCCCGAGCTGCGCCTGGAGGAGGTGACGGCCCGTCCCGTCCCGCACCTGACGCTGCACACGCCGCGGGGAATTCGCTGGCAGCACGAGCGGCTGCCGGGTGAAGTGGGCTTCGAATACGAAGGGACAATCATCCGCAGTTCGAGCCCGCAGGGGGCGATCGTGCAGCGCGAACTGGGGCGGTGCATCGCCCGCGACCGCGAGAGCGAAGAACGGGCGTGGAACGAGCTGTCGCAGCTCGGGGCCCGCCGGCTCCTCAACGTCTTTCATGGCCGCTGCGACGTCGAGATCCCCGCGAAGGCCCTGGGGAACGTCGTCCGCGGACTGTTCCGCCAGGGGTGGCAGATTCACGCCGACGGCAAGCAGGTCCACCAGCCCGGTCCGCTGAATTTCGAGATCAAGTCGGGGATCGACTGGTTCGAGCTGTCGGCGCGCGTCGATTTCGAGGGACGTTATATCCCCTTTCCCGAGCTTCTTTCGGCCCTGGCGCGGGGCGACTGCACCGTCCGCCTCGACGACGGCTCGCTGGGAATCGTTCCGGAAGAATGGGTCCGGCAGTACGGGCTGCTTTCGGGGCTGGGGATCTCGGACGGGGACCACGTCCGTTTTTCGCGGACGCAGGTGGGGCTGCTGGATGCGCTGCTGGCGGCGCAGGAGTCGGTGCGTTTCGACGCCGGCTTCGACGATCTGCGGCGGCAGGTCCGCGAGTTTTCGGGCATTCAGGCCGTCGCCGAGCCCCCCGGCTTCGCCGGCGAGCTGCGCCCCTATCAGCAGACCGGGGTGGGCTGGCTCGAGTTCCTGCAGAGCTTCCGCTTCGGGGGGTGCCTGGCCGACGACATGGGGCTGGGAAAGACGATCCAGTTTCTGGCGCTGCTGCAGGACCGGCGCCGCAAGGGGCTCATCAGGAACCCCTCGCTGGTCGTCGTTCCCAAATCGCTGATCTTCAACTGGCACCAGGAATGCACGCGCTTCACGCCCGAGCTGAAGGTGATCGAGTATACGGGGCTGGCGCGCTCGCGGCTGCGGAAAAAATTCGCCCGGGCCGACGTGGTGCTGACGACGTACGGAACCGTCCGCCGCGACGTGCTGCACCTGAAGGAAAACACGTTCGACTACATCGTCCTCGACGAAGCGCAGGCGATCAAGAACCCGTCGTCGCAGGTTGCCAAGGCGGCGCGGCTGCTGAAGGCAGAACATCGCCTGGCGCTGACCGGCACGCCGATTGAAAACCATCTCCGCGATCTGTGGTCGATCTTCGAGTTCTTGAACCCGGGCATGCTGGGTCGGGCGTCGATCTTCAAGCTGCACACTTCCGACGCCTCGGACGACGAGTCGCGCAAGCTCCTCTCGCAGGCGCTCAAGCCCTTCATCCTCCGCCGCACCAAGAAAGAGGTCGCCCGCGAGCTTCCCGAAAAATTCGAGCAGACGATCGTCTGCAGCATGGGCAAGCAGCAGGAGCAGCTCTACACCGAGCTGCGCGACCACTACCGCAATTCGCTCCTGGGGCTGGTGAGAAAGCAGGGGCTGGCGCGGTCGAAGATTCACGTGCTCGAGGCGCTGCTCAGGCTGCGGCAGGCCGCCTGCCACCCCGCCCTGCTCGACGAAAAACACATCGACGATCCCAGCGCCAAGCTCGACGCCCTGGGACTGCACCTGTCGGACCTGCTCGAAGAGGGGCACAAGGCGCTCGTCTTTTCGCAGTTCACCAGCTACCTGGCCATCGTCCGCCGCTATCTCGACCAGCGCGGCATCACCTACGAGTACCTCGACGGCCAGACCCGCAATCGCAAGGAACGGATCGATCGCTTTCAGACCGATCCGGCCTGCGGCGTGTTTCTGATCAGCCTCAAGGCGGGAGGCCTGGGCCTCAACCTGACCGCCGCCGACTACGTTTTTCTGCTCGATCCGTGGTGGAACCCGGCCGTCGAAATGCAGGCGATCGACCGGGCGCACCGGATCGGGCAGACCCGGCAGGTCTTCGCCTACCGCCTCATCTGCCGGAATACGGTCGAAGAAAAAATCGCCGAGCTGCAGGTTAAAAAGAAGGAGCTTGCCGACGCCATCCTGCAGGCCGACAACAACCTCATCTCCGACCTCACCGCTGACGATCTCGAGCTGCTCTTGTCTTAATCGATTGCCGGCTTTTTCTTCTTCGTTCCTGCCGGTGCCGGCCTGGTCCCTGACTTCTTCATGTGGCACACCCCCGCGATGGCGTTGACCGGGTATCGCATTTCGAGCTGCACCTCGCTGGCGGGATCGTGATAGTCCAGGGCGATGTAATCCCGGTCGATCTCGACAATCTTGTATGCCATCTTGGCTTTTTCAGCCGGGTCGTCGTAGAACGTGATGATCAGCCCCACGCGGGGATCGTTCCGCACCTCGACCATCTGTCCGACTTTGAAATCACGGAAGATCCCTTTGCCGCCTTCCACCTGAGCTGCGGTCTGCGGCGCCAGCATCGCGACCGCCAGCACCAGTCCCAGGATCCCGCCCACGGCCACAAGTCGCGCATTCATCAGGGTCTCCTTCATGGCATGAAGCATGATTGCCGGTCCAGTGCCCCGGCCGCTCGAAGCGGCCGGAGCACCCTTGGGGCATCTCGACACGAACCGTTCTGCCGATTCAACGTTGAACTTCAGTATCCGAAAGTGTCGAATCGACGACAAGTGTCGAACCGTTTTCTTCCGGCACGAAGCTCGCGCAGGGCGGGCATCCCCGGCCCGGCCGTAACGCACGAACGAGCAGCGAACGCCGAGATCGCGGAACGTCGCCAACCAAGATCGACACGGACGAACACAGCCCGGCCTGCAGCCGGATTCAAAGCCAATTTAACCGCGGATGACACGGATACGCGCGGATATATACGAACGAGGTGAACTGGCGCATCCGCGCGTATCGGCGTCATCCGCGGTTCGTCTTCGTATTCGGGTGCTTCGTCACCAAGTCGAAAGCGTCTCGTTTTCCTGAAGCGAATTTTTCTGCCATCTTCGTCGTTTCGTCCATCTCCTTCGACTCTTTGACCGTCTCGACGTTTCAACCCCTACGCCTTATACCCCTTGTCCTTCAGGCCGTAGAACCTGACCGCGTTGT
>JBLMWR010000348.1:0-3483 GCA_050257335.1 Deltaproteobacteria bacterium
GGTAATTAACCCCATCGCCATCGACGTCGACACATACGGCCGCGTATGGGTTACCGAAGGGACGAAGTATCGGCGCAACGTCGCCAATCCGCCGGACGACAAGATCAAGGTGCTCGAAGACACCGACGGCGACGGCGTCGCCGACAGGATGACGGTCTTCACCAGCGACCTCAACGCGGCGATGGGGGTGTGCATCGCCGGGTCGAAAATCTACGTTCCCGAGTCGCCGAACCTCTACGTTTACGAAGACAAAAACAACGATCTGGTCCCCGACGGTCCGCGCCAGGTGCTGCTGACCGGATTTGGCGGTCAGAATCACGACCACGGCGTCCACAGCCAGGTCTTCGGGCCCGATCACAAGCTCTACATGACCAACGGCGACACGGGTTTCAACGTCACCGGACCGGATGGAAAGAACATCAAGTTCAAGTGGGGGGCGATGATTCGCTGCGAGGCCGACGGAACGCAACTTGACGATTTTGCAGTCAACTTCCGCAACCCGCTGGAGCTGGCCGTCGATTCGTTCGGGAACGTGTGGTGCAGCGACAACGACAACGACGGTTTGAAGAGCGTTCGGATCTGCTGGATCCTCGAAGGGGGAAACTATGGCTGGTTCGGCGGGCCAGAAAATATCCGCAACCCTGACGGCAGCTTTGACCCGATTCATCACTGGCGGGCCGACAAACCCGGTTTCGTCCCCTACGTCCTCATCACCGGTTTCGGCTCGCCGTGCGGGATGACGTTTTACGAAAGCGACGCGTTCGGCGCTAAGTACCAGAACGCGATCGTGCACTGCGATGCGGGCCCGCGAGAGGTGCGAGTCTATTCGCCCAAGCGGAAGAAAGGGGTGGGGTACGGCGCCGGGCTCGAGAACATCGTCACCAGCAGCGACAACTACTTCCGCCCGATCGACCCCTCTGTCGCTCCTGACGGCTCGATCTACGTCACCGACTGGTACGACGGCGGAGTGGGGGGACATGCCTACAACGACCCGACCCGCGGGCGCATTTACCGCATTACGCCGACCGGAAAGAAACTGGCTCGCAAAGACAAGCCCGGCCCGTACACGTCCGACGCCGAAGCGCTTGTCGCGCTGGCCAGTCCCAACCGCGCCACGACGTTTCTGGCCCGGGAACGGCTGCTGGCAAGCGGCGAAAACGCCGTCCCCGCGCTGGCCAACCTGCTGGGGAGCAAAGATCGGAACCTCCGCGCGCGAATCCTGTGGGTGCTCGATCGAATCGGCGGAAGGGGGCATGATCTGGTGCAGGCGGAATTGAATTCCGCCGATCCGGGCTTCCGCGCCCTGGCCGTCCGCATCCTTCGCCGGCATGGGGACGCCGAGGTCCCCGCGCTCCTCCGCCTCGCGAATGACGAGGACGCCGAAGTCCTCAAGGAAGTCCTGCTCGCGATCGGAAAGTCGAAACTCCCCGCGGCCGCAGAGGCGCTCGTCAAGCTCTTCGACCGATACGACGGCAGCGATCGCTATCTGCTCGAAGCGCTTGGCATCGCCTCCCGCGGCCGCGAAGCCGAGATTTTCAAGGCTGTCGTCGAACGGCCCGGCGGGGAGGTCACTCCGCGGCTCGTCAACATCGTGCGAATCCTGTGGCCCGAGGATGCCGCGAAGTATCTGGCTTCCAAACTCGCCGCCGCCGACCTCCCGGCTGACTCGGCGCAATCGCTGCTGGCGGCGCTCTCGGCGACGGCCGCACCCGAAGCGGGCAAGAGCGTGCTGGACGTCTTGAGCGGCAAGGCCTCCGTCGAGGTGAAGAAGCTGGCGCTTGACGCGGTTCGGCGAAACCTTGGCGGCGCGTGGAGTTCTCTCAAGACCGATGCCGCCCTTGAGCCGGCGCTCTGGTCGGCCCTGAACGACAAGGCCCTGCGCGGTGAAGCGCTGGCGATCGTGAGCGAGGCCGGCCTGCAGCGATTCTTCGACAGTCTGGGGGCCTACATGCAGGCAGAAGATTCCGCCGGGGCGAAGGCTGACAAACTGGCGGCAATCGAGGCCGTCGCGCGGAACAACATCGAGAAGTTCGGTCCGAACCTCGCCGGCATTCTCGGCAGGACGAAAGATGCCGAGCTGCGCGACGCGTCCGCCCGTGCCCTGGTGTCGCTGCGCGATGCAAAAACGCTGACCTCGCTCCTGACCGGAGGCCCGATTCTCTCGCTCAAAGACGTCGTTGTGCCGAACGCAACTCGCGCCAATCTCGTCGACCTGCTCATGAATTCCAGCGACGGGGCCGTGCTGCTCTTGCGGTTGATCGACACGAAAAAGCTCGGTAAGCCTCTTGCCGACCGGGCCATCGCGGCTGCGGTCGAGCATCCCGACGTCAATGTGCGGCTGCTTTATGAGAAGTTCATCCCTGCCGATCAGCGGCCGAAAACGCTGGGCCAGAGCTTCACCTCCGACCAGATTCTGGCGCTCAAGGGAGACGCGGGGCGCGGGGAAGGGGTCTTCCTGCGAAGCGGCGCGGCCAGTTGCAGCAAATGCCATCGCGTCAAAGGAAAGGGGGCCGACATCGGTCCCGACCTGAGTCAGATCGGCCGCAAGTACGAACGCAAGGCGCTGCTCGAAACGATCATGAACCCCAGCGCGGGGATCGCTCCGGAATATGTTCCGTATGTCGTCGAGACCGAGCAGGGAAAAGTGTATGCCGGGTTTCTGCACGACCAGAACGACGAACGGGTGGTCCTGAAAACGGTGGACGGGACGCAGGTGCAGATCCCGCGTAAACAGATCGTGGAGCTGGTGAAACAGGAAAAATCGCTGATGCCCGAACTGGTGCTGAAGAACGTCACCGCTCAGGACTCCGCCGATCTCCTCGCATATCTCGTCAGCCTGCAGGAAACGACGCTGCACGCGGCGAACTTCAAGGCGCTGGGGCCGTTCCCCAATGAAAAGCCCGAGCACCGCGGGACCGATTTCGGTCCGGAAAAAAATGCCGGCGCAGTGGACCTGTCGGCGAAGTACGACGGCAAAGGGGGCAAAAAGATCGGCTGGAACGCGATCACGGCGCAAAACGGCCCGAATGGCGTCCCCGTCGTCGACGTCCCCAGGCTGGCGGCCGAGTCAAAAACCGGGAGCGACAACGTCATCTACTACTTTGCGGCCACCATCGATTCGACCGCCGACCAGCACTCCACGCTGGCGATCGGCTCCGATGACGGCATCCAGGCGTGGCTCAACGGCCAGAAGGTGCACGATCACAAGGTCACCCGGGCGCTCACGCCCGGCGAGGACAAAGTGAAAGTGCAGCTCAAGTCGGGAAAAAACGTGCTGCTTCTGAAACTCGACCAGGGGAACGGTTTCGGCGGCCTGACGCTCTCTGTCGAAGCCCGCGCGGGCGTTACTTTGGGTGTTCCCTGAGCGTCTGGCTGTCGCGAGGAATTCGCTCAAGGGCCTGTCTTGCGCCTGCGCAGTCTACACGTTCTTGTAGAATTCCTCCGCCTCGCGCATGAATTCGAGGTCAAGCGTGCGCATCGTGC